>VXSK01000012.1:12355-85303 GCA_009838035.1 Gammaproteobacteria bacterium | reverse complement strand
TCGAATCAAATACAAGGATTTGGTGTCAGGAGTGGACGGTCGGTCGAATCGAACCTTATAGCGCATTCTTTCTGAATTGCGATAAGATAGCAGCTTGCAAACAAATTCCGAGTCCCGCTTGGTCGGGTTACTCGCTGAATACAACAGTCTTGTTTGGCGGGAACTAGCTATTCTCGCTTGGACGAACAAGCGAGGACATTCTTCCTTGGAATTTGTTTGCAATGGCTCGACGCCTATGTGTCGGTTTTGTGAACAAGAGGAGGAATGATTGATGAATGTTCGAATAGCAGCGATGATTGTCGTTTTGTGGCCCTTGGTTTCTTGGGGTCAGGCTGGTAAACCGACTGTCGCCATTGAGCAGATCGCCACGGCTGCTCAAAACATATCGTGCGAAGGGTGGGATCGATCATCCTATGATTGCAACGCCGATCTATCCGAAGGCTTCCGCGTTATGCTGGAAACCGCCATCATCAAGACTGGAAAGATGGACGTTATGGAACGACGATCCCTCGAACTCCTGCTACAAGAACAAGGTTTGGGCGCGACTGGATTGAGTGATGCTGGTGGAGATATAGGGGGACTGATCGGCGTGGATTATCTCGTATATGGAACCATTACCAGATTTGGTCAGTTACAAGGCGGGTTCTCATTTGGAGGTATTCAGAGTAAAGAACTCTCTGTGTCTATGGGTATTGACCTAAAAGTGACTGATGTCTCTACAGGCCTTATCTTGATTGCTGATGAAATTGCGGAGACAGTTCAAGTGGGATCATCTTTCTCCTTCGGCGATGTAACTCAAGCTCAGACTAGAGCCGATCCTTTCGCAGAAGT
Source organism: Gammaproteobacteria bacterium (assembly GCA_009838035.1). Taxonomy (NCBI): domain Bacteria; kingdom Pseudomonadati; phylum Pseudomonadota; class Gammaproteobacteria; species Gammaproteobacteria bacterium. The sequence continues at coordinate 84,472 of VXSK01000012.1, read as the reverse complement.
TCAACGAGTGGTATCTAACCATATAGCTGAAGCCATAGTAACGACACGGATCCCCGTTAAGGTTATTGCGGTTCAGTCAAACGGGACACTGGTATTGAACTACGGTGATGTGTTATTCAGTCCAGGCGATCAATTGGCGGCATTCGTAGTTGGCGAGACATTTGTTGATCCTGATACGGGCGAAGTTCTTGGAGCCGACGAAACTCCAATAGGCACAGTGGAAATCAGTTCGGCCGAAGCTAGAATGTCTCGGGCATCTATTCTGGACGGCGACCCGTCAGCATTTCAGGTCGGCGTGACATTGAAGCGAGTGGTTGATGAGGATGACAAAGGGAACAAGAGAAAACGAAATCGATCAGGCCGTGATTGGTAAACGGTATACTGGTAATGACTGATAAATCCAAGACGACAAAAAAATTCCTCTCAGACAACGAGGGGAACCCATCGTCAATGCGTCTAATGTCTATGCTGTCCTTGATCGTCGCGGCAGGTTTAGCGTTGATTGAAGTAATGGGGTGGGGCGAATGTAAAGGCAATACGGAATTGGTTGCGTTCTTCGTATTGGGGGCTTTCGCTCCCAAAGCTATTCAGAAATTCGCAGAGAGGAAATAGTGACAATTAGAGTATGCGGGGAATCAGCAGAAAGGCGTAAATCCCTCCTATGGTTAGAATTGTATAAATCCCGTTCTTGATAGCAGTGGCAATTTCTTTGTCCATATAGGTATTTATGAATTTGAAAATTTTGAAAATCGCCGAGGTTATAAATATTGATAGTGGCTTCATCGGCGCTGAGAAAGTATAGACAGTACTCCTCAGTTGAATTTCCATAGATATTTACAAATACAGAACCCCCGCGAGAGGCCACTGTATATTATTTATAAAAAACAGGTCTATGTTGGATTAGTCGTTTGTGTAGTTAGGTGGGTAAGCCCCCATAATAAGGCAATTCAAGGCACTTTGCGGTAGTGGGTCTATATGAAGCTATAACGCACCGTATGGGATTAATAGAGACTTAAAACTCCCTCAATATTGAGGATGAACAGGAAATGCCTGGACACCTCAGATCGATCTCTTCACGGGTGATGGCCACCGCGCGCGGCCGCATTGGCCAAAAATAGACTTGTCGTTTACCCATAGCCTTGGGTAAGGAACTTTGTCGAGTAGTTTTCGATGTTTACTCGAGGGCGATCCGGAAGCCGAAGAGGACGCCGTGGAGGTGTATGAAGATGATTGATCAACGCACAAGCGTGGAGAACTTGTTCAGCGCTGTGCGGGGGATGGCGCTGGCGGAAAACACTCGAAAGGCGTATCGCAAAGGGTGGGCATGTTTTGCAGAGTACTGTCGACGTGCGGGAATTGCCGATCCGTTGACGGTCTCGCCGGAAACGGTGGCCAGTTTCCTGATATCACTGACAACGCAGGGCAGTCCCAAGAGTGGGCAGATTTTGTCGATGGGAACGGTGACGCTTTACGCCAGCGCGATTACCAAGCGGTACGTTAGCGCAGGGCTGTCATCACCCACGCGTCACCCAACTGTAACGGCAACGCTCAAGGGTTTGGCGAGATTAAAGGGAACAGCGCCGCGCCAGGTCATGGCGCTGCGCGAGAACCATATCGAGGCGATGCTCGCTCAGTGTCCCGATACTGCTATCGGATGTCGCGACGCGGCGATTCTTGCGCTTGGTTTCGCAGCCGCCCTGCGGCGCTCCGAAATCTGCGCATTGCGTGTGTCCGACATCAACATTGTTGAGCCTGGGCAGGGAGCCCCGAGGCGTATGCTTCTGACCATTCGGAGGTCCAAGACCGATCAGACCGGAAAAGGACACAGGATTGCGGTTCCGGAAGGCAAGGTCATACGCCCCATTCAGCGCCTGAAGACCTGGCTGCTGAAATCGAATATCAGGCGCGGTCCGCTGTTCCAGTCAATGAAGCGGGGCGGTTACATACAGGGCAAACCCCTTCATCATTCCGACATTCCCCGTCTGCTCAAACACTATGCCGCGGGCATCGGGCTGGACCCCGAAAGTGTGTCCGGGCATTCTCTTCGAGCCGGTTTCGTGACCAGCGCGGTAGCCCATCATGCTCGTCTGGACAAGATCATGGAAGTCACGCGGCACCGCAATCCCGCATCGGTAATGAAATACGTTCGGGATGCGAATTCTTTCGAAGACCATGCCGGCGAAAACTTTCTATAGATACTAGTTAACGAAAGCAATCGTTTTGCAGCGGGGGTGACTGTTGCTTCGGAATGCGCCAGAACGGCGATTCAGCCTTATTTCCTGCATTTGGGGGCTTTGCTTGTGATAAAGTTCCTTACCTAAAGGTTACGGGGAAACACTGGAGTTTACCCGTTTCCATTTATGCGACCGCACGGTGTGGGTGCCACACCCGCCCGCGCAATCACCAGTGAGGGGACAAAGATGAAACCTGAGAACAATGCTCTGGAAAGAGCAGTGCGTTCGGTACTTTTCACCGGCGCAATAACGGCCTTCGCCGTCTCGCCCATGGCCATGGCCCAGGAAGAGGGCGACGAAGACGAGGACCAATTGGAACTAGGCCAACAGGTCGTCACCGGATCGCGAATCAAGCGCATAGACCTTGAGGAAGCCCGGCCCGTAGTCGTCATCACGCGCGAGGAGATCGAACTGAGCGGCCAGGAATCGGTGGCGGATGTGCTCCGCAACAGCCCGGTCAATACGTTCGGCTCGTCGCGGGAAGTGTCCGGCAACTCGTTCATCGGACAGGCGACCATAGACCTGTTCGGCATCGGGTCCACCCGCACTCTTGTGCTGCTGGACGGCCGACGCTCGCCGCGCTCTCCGGTCACGGCCAACCAGGCCAATGACCTCAACATCATTCCGCTTTCCGCGGTGGACCGTATCGAGGTCCTGACCGACAGCGCTTCGGCGATCTACGGCTCGGACGCGATCGGCGGTGTGATCAACGTCATCCTGCGAAAGGACTTTGACGGCCTCGAAGTGGGCACGTCGCTGCAGCGCCCCACGCGTGAGGGGGCGGATTCGGACGCTGGCGTGATCACGATCGGTGGCAGCACCAATCGCGGCCGTTTCCTGTTCACCGCCGACTTCCGTAACAAGACGCACATCGCATCACAGGACCGCTTCTACTCCAAGGGAGACAACGGGTACGACGCCGGTGCGGCGGATTATCCCGGCGCGCCTTTCGAGGCCACCTGGTATGCGTGGGAGAACACGGACAACCTCAGTTCCTGGGGCAACACGATCTGGCCCTTTTTCCTGTCGCCGCCGAACTGCGAGCAGGTGGTGGGCCCGGACGGCGGTCGCCTGCTGGCCGGTCCGTACATCGCCGCCAGCGGCCAGGAACGATGCGGTTTCGATTACACGGCGTTTTCCTGGGAAACGGCGGACCTCAAGCGGACCAGCGCATTTCTGCACGCGGACTATGAGTTGAACCCGGACCACGCCGTGCGCCTGCAATCGATGTTCAGCACCATAAACACCCACGGACGCTATGCGCCGGCGGTCGGCTTCTTCGCCATTCCGGTCAGGGCCATCGAGGGTCTGAAGGAGGGATTCGATTTCGACATGCCATATTCCCACCTGCGGCTTCCGTGGGACCCGAGCACGGCCTACTTCCTCGGCCATCGCTTCGTGGGCCTGGGCAACCGGGACTTCAAGGCAACGAACACTCTGTTCGAGAACGCGGCTCTGGCGTATGGAACGGTTGGCATGTTCGATTACGAATTCGAAGTGCGCCACACCCGCTACGACGGCCGCGAGGACAGTTGCTGCTACGCGAAAGCGTTTACCGCTTCCGAATACGTGGCGCAAGGCTTATATAACCCCTTTGATCCGTTGAGCCCCCTTAACGCCGACGCGTACGACGCCATTACCTCAAATGCAAATCGTGATATTCGTGCGGACTTACGCACCTACAGCGGCCACGTCGGCTTCGACTTCCTCAATGCCCCGGGCGGCCCGATAGGCTGGGCCGTCGGCTTCGAATACATCGACGAGATGTTCTACGACATCTACGATCCGTTGAGCGCCGGCGGCGATCTGATCGGCAGCGCCGGCAACAGCGGCGAAGGCGAGCGGGTCGTGAAAGCCGCTTTTGCGGAAGCCTATATCCCTGTGTGGAGCAACCTGGAAGTCAGCGCGGCGGCGCGCTACGACAGCTACGACGATTCCGCCGGCAACGAAACCAGCCTCTATCTATCGGCGCGCTATCAGCCCACGGACTGGCTGCTGTTCCGCGCCTCCTGGGGCGAAGGCTTCCGGGCAGCCAATATGAACAACCTGTATGGCGCCCGGAGTTTCAGCGCGGAAGGCGGCACCGACCTGGTTCAGTGCCAGCGCACCGGTGTGTCGGCGGAGAATTGCGTGGAAGAGCAATATCCCACGTTTACTGGCGGCAATCCCCTGCTGGCGCCGGAGTTGTCTGACAGCTACAACGTCGGCTTCGTCGTGGATTGGGAACCGTTTTCCGTCAGCTTGGATTACTGGAGCCGCGATATCGAAGACGGCATCGGTTTGGCGAGCCTGCAAGGACTGATCGAATCGGAACTGCTGGGTCAATGCCAGGCGACGGGAGAGATCGTGAGCACGATCGACACTGGAGCGCGGGCGGAGATAATCGAGTGCTCGCCGGGCAACGTACTGAAACGCGAACCGACCACCGGCATACTTCTGGAAGCCGAAGCAGGTTGGGGCAACACCTTCAAGCAGGAAATCGGCGGCTTGACCGTGCAACTCCAATACGATCTCGAAACGGCGACGGCGGGTGATTTCACGTTCGGCCTTTTCGGAGTCCGCTCGCTGCGCTATCGCAGCATTTCGCGCACGGCCACGAACTGGAGCTCCAGCCTGGGTGAGGGCGTGGGTGACAGCGCCAGGCCCAAGTACCAGGCCCAGGGCCTGCTGCGCTGGAATTACACCGACCACACGGTTTCGGTGTATGCGCGCCACATCGCCGGCTACATTCGCCCCGAGGCCGGATTCTCGGCGCCCTCGCACACGGAGTTCGACCTGGTTTATCGCTGGACCACGCCTTGGGACGGCCGCATCACGGTGGGCGTGCTGAATGCCACCGACGAGGATCCGGAGATCGACAGCTTCGCATCCCCGCGTCCTGCGGTGTATGACCTGTACAGCCTGGACGGGCGCGTGCCGTACGTGAGCTACCGCCACTTCTTCTGATCGAAATACGGATCGGTTGCCGCTTCCAAACCGGTAACCGATCCGTTACAATCTAACGGGCCGCCGGCACCCCCCGCGCCGGCGGCCTTTCTTTTTCCGCCGAAGGGATTCTTCGGACAGGCCCGGCGCAAGGAGCGGCGCTCATCGGGCGGGCAAAGGCGTTAGAATCACGAAAACAAATGAAAGGCGCCGGAGCGCGCGCCGACGACAAGACTACACACGGGAGCGGATCATGAAGGCAACAATCAGAAACAGCCTGTTCCTGGCAATTTCCCTGCTCGCAATCGGGGCCCAGGCGCAACAGGCCAAACAGTATTCGGTCAGCGATTTCTTCAAGAATTCGGATTTCGCCGCGCTGCAGCTATCGCCGAACGGCGATTGGATGGCGGCGATCGGTCCCTACGACGGTCGCCGCAACCTGTTTACGATGCGTCTGTCGGACCGTAAGGCTGCTCGGCTAACGAGCCTGACCAGCAAGGGCAGAGAGCAGGACAACAGGGACATCGCCTTTTTCTACTGGGCCAATAACGAACGCCTGATTTTCGGCCTGGATGCGGACGGCAACGAGTCGTTTTCGCTGTACGCCGTCAACCGCGACGGCACCGAGCAGCGGGAACTGTTCAGGGGCAACAGGGGCATCGTGCTGCTTCCGACCTACACCCGGCTGCTCGACCGGCTTCGTGACGATCCGGACCATATCCTGGTAACCAACAACGAACGCAGCAAGTTCTATCCCGACGTATACCGCCTGAACATCCACAACGCGAGAATGACCCGGGTAGAGACCAACCCGGGTTACTTCCTGGGCTGGATGACGGACTGGGACGGGAACGTCCGGTTTGCGGTAGGGCACCCGGACAGCCGGGGGCGGGCGCTGGAGGATGGCGAATTGCTGCGCCAGTTGTCCTACTACCGGCCTGCGCCGGATGCCGAATGGCAGGAGGTGTACGCCACGCATGAATTCGACGGCCCGGTTTTCCGGCCGGTGGCGTTTGCCGCCGACAACAAGTCCATCTACGTGGCCACGAACGAGGGTCGCGACACTACGGCCCTGTACGCCTTCGACCCCGAAACCGGTCAACTGGGCGAGTTGATCGTGGCCGATGACCGCGCCGATATCGGGGCGGGCCTCGTGATCTCGCCGAAGGATCGTCGCCCGCTATGGGTTTCCTGGCAGTACGAATTGCCGGAAAAGGTCATGCTGGACGAGGAATTCGCCGCGCTACAGGCCACGATCGACGGGGCCTTTCCGGACCATGTGAACCAAATCGCCAGCATGAGCGAGGACGAGGGCCGCATGCTGATCTACTCGGGAAACGATCGCGATCCTGGAACCTACTACCTGTACGACAAGGCGGCCGGAACGATCGAGTACTTTGCCGAGCCACGCAGCTGGATCGACCCGCAAGACATGAGCGCCATGACGCCCATACGCTATGAGGCGAGAGACGGCGAGAAGATTCACGGCTACCTCACGGTGCCGCCGGGATCCGACGGCGAGAACCTGCCGTTGATCATCAATCCCCACGGCGGCCCGTACGGAGTTCGGGATCGCTGGGGTTACCGCACGGAGACCCAGTTCCTGGCCAATCGGGGCTATGCCGTGATGCAGATCAATTACCGGGGGTCCGGAGGCTACGGCCAGCGCTTCATGGATATCGCCTGGCAGAAGTGGGGCCTGGAAATGCAGGACGACATCACCGACGGCGTGCTGTGGGCGATCGAACAGGGCATCGCCGACCCGGACCGAATCTGCATCTACGGCGCCAGCTACGGCGGTTACGCCACTATGGCCGGCATTACCAAGACGCCGGAACTGTACCGCTGCGCGGTCAACTACGTGGGTGTGGTGGACATCCTTGCGCTGCTTGATTACCACCACAAGTTTCGCGAAGGCGACTACCTTCAGGCCTGGGGCAAGCGCGCCATCGGCGACCGGAGGGCCGACCGCGAACGTCTGCTGGCGACATCGCCCATCAATCACCTGGACAAGGTCAAGGTGCCGCTGTACGTGATCCATGGCAAGCGGGATCCAAGGGTGCCGCATGACACTCAGTACATCCCCCTGATACGCAAGCTGAGGGGCACGGAAATCGAATACAAGACCATGGTCAAGAACAGGGAGGGTCACGGCTTTCAGAAGGAAGGCAACCGGGTCGGACTTTACTCGGAGCTGGAGCAGTTCTTCGCCGAACATATCGGCGGGCGAACTTCGTCCCTGGCCAGCGCCGGGGCCCGATAAGCCCAACTCCGGGCGGCGTTGAAGCCAGCCCGTAAAATGCGTGCTTTTTTAGGAAAGCCGGGCGAGTGGACGCGGAGAAATTACGGCGGCTGCGCGAGAGGTACGCACAGCCGGACGGAGACCTGAAGGCGGACGTTCCGTTTAGGGAGACGCTCAAACAGTTCGCCGACAGCGATCTGTACCAGAAGAAGCCGTACGCCGACCCCCCGACCCTTCTGGACTTTCCCTACCGCGAGGACTGGGAAGGTCTGGACACCGTTCTGGTCGGCGTGCCCATGGACCTGGGCGTGACCAACCGCCCGGGCGCGCGCTTCGGCCCCCGCGCGCTACGGGCTATCGAGCGCGTCGGCCCGTACCACCACACTCACGACGTCATTCCGTCAAATGCGTTGCGGTGCGCCGATATCGGCGACGTGCCGTTCCGCTCGCGCTTCAGCCTCGAGAAGAGCATCGAGGACATAGAAGCCTTCTACGGGAAGATTGCGGCTGCCGGCCTCAAGCCGATCTCCGCCGGCGGCGATCACTCCATCACCTACCCTATCATGAAGGCGCTGGGCGCCGAAACACCGCTGGGCATGGTGCACATCGATGCCCATTGCGACACCGCCGGCCCCTACGACGACGAGAAATTTCACCACGGCGGCCCCTTCCGCCTGGCTGTGCTGGACGGGGTGCTGGATCCCGACCGCTGCGTTCAGATCGGCATTCGCGGCAGCGCCGAACTGGCCTGGGCCTTCAGCTACGATTCGGGAATGACCGTGATCCACATGGACGCTTTTCACGACATGGGGCTGCCGGCCGTGATATCGCTCTGCCGCGAGAAGGTTGCGGGCGGACCCGTGTACGTGAGCGTCGACGTGGATGGAATCGATCCTGCCTATACCCCCGGAACGGGCACTCCCGAAGTCGGAGGGCTGACGCCCCTGGAAGCGCAACGCATTCTGCGCGGTCTTGCCGGGCTGCCCATCGTGGGCGGCGATCTGGTGGAGGTGGCGCCGCAGTATGATCCTTCAGCGAATACCGCCCACGTGGGCGCCACGATGATGTTCGAGATCCTCGGCCTGCTGGCCGACCTCAAGGCGAAGAGCGATTGATGACCGGCTCCCGGTCCACCCAAGGCAACTACAAGAGTCTCCTCGACGGCACGATTTCGCGGCGGCAGTTCGGCAAGGCGCTGGCGGCAATCGGCTTTTCCGGCGCGGCGGCGGAGTCGCTGACGCGGATGATTTCCGAGGCCGACGCCCAGACCCTGCCGCAGGAAAGAGGCGCGAGCGTCGAGGGAACGGGCGCCGAGATACTCGTGGAAGCGTTGCTGGCGGCGGGCGTGGAGTACCTGTTCGCGACCACCGCGACAGGCATGACCGCGATCTTCGACGCGCTGGCCTCGCGGCCGCAACTGAAGTTCCTGCTGACCCTGCAGGAAGGTCAGGCAACGGCGATGGCGCACGGCTACGAACTGACCAGCGGCCGCACTGCGGTCCTGCTGGTGCCCGGCGTCGCGGTTCCGTCGGCGATGAACAACCTCTACAACGCCTGGAAGGACCGCTCCGCGATCGTGGCGATTTCCGATTCGGCCCAGACCACCTTCGGAGGCCGCAACCAGTTCCAGCAGATGGACGACTGGCTGGAGCCGCTGCAGCAGTTCACCAAGTGGCGCTGGCAGATCAATCGGCCGGAGCGGATCAGCGAGTTCACCCGGCGCGCGATCAAGATGGCGGGAACTCCGCCGGGCGGCCCCGTGCACCTGCGCATCCCGATCAATGTCCTGGGCGAGCCCAGGCTGAAGCAGACCGTCTATCCCCAGCAGTTGTTCCGGGTTGACGTCAATCTGCCGCCGAAACCCGAGCTGCTCGAGTCGGCGGCGCGGGCCCTGCTGGAGTCGAGCGCGCCGTTCATCAACGTCGGACACGAAGTCACGCGCAGCGGCGCGGTGGGCGACGTGGTGCGGCTTGCGGAGACGCTGGGCGCGCGGGTCAGCCAGGGCTATTCGGTGTATGGCGACTTTCCCTTCAAGCACCCTTTGTGGGCGGGGTTCTACGGTCTGGGCGCCCCGAAGAACCTGGGTCAGAGCGATGTCTTTCTGAACCTGGGCACGGAAATGCCCGGCCCCGGGATCCTCGCGCCTTCGCCGCCAAGGAAGGCGACCGTCATTCACGCGCGCATGGAATACGAAGACATCGGCAACTTCCAGCCGACCGATATCGCCCTGGCCGGCGGCATCCGGGAAATCACCACCGCGCTGATCGACGCCATCGAGGGGATGGCTACCCGCGATCGGCTTGCGAAGCTTAGCCAGCCCCGGATGGATGCCGCCCGCGAGGAATTCGCAAAACGCCTGGAACACCAGCGCAGGACCGCCGAAGAAGACTGGAACGCAGCGCCCATCAGTTGGGCGCGCATGGCCTGGGAACTCGACCGGCACCTGGCCGAGGACGCGATCGTCGTCTCCGAACTCGACAACCGGCTGCCGTACCACTGGATGGACTTTGCGCCCGGGAAGAAGCGCCTGATCGGTCAGACCACCGGCTTCGCGCTGGGCTGGGGCGTGGGCGCCGCGCTGGGCGTCAAGGTGGCGCAGCCGGACCGGCAGGTCGTATGCCTGGTCGGCGACGGGGCCTTTCTGTTCGGTCAGACGGAAGCGCTCTGGGCGGCCGCGCGCCACGACATTCCGATCACCATCGTGGTGTTCAACAACGAGTCCTACGACGGCGAGCGGGAACGCATCTACTGGTTCTCGCCGTTGGCCCGAAATCGCGAGACCCGCGATCAATGGAAGGACATCAGCTGTTATCTCGGCGATCCGCTGGTCGATTTCGCCGCCGTTTCACGGGCATTTGGAGTAGAGGCCGAAACCGTGCTGGAGCCGGCCGGAATGGAAGCCGCCCTGGAACGGGCGCAACTCGTCAACAGGGACGGTGGCGCCTACCTGATCGACGCCCGGATCATGCAGCAGGGCCATGGCGCCAATTCCACCTGGCACCCCGACATCTCCATCGCCCGCAACCGCAAACGCCTGATCTGACTTCCGTATTGCCGTAGCCCCTTTGTGTGCCTCCCTCGTGCGGGAGCGTTGGAGCAAGGACAGCGAGAATCGAGCCAGGATGGCGCCTCCCGCACGAGGGAGGCACACAAAGGGGCGGAAACGAAGCGAAAAACTACGGGAGTCGGGAGAGCAGAGACTGGAGTTCGTCGAGATTCTTGTAGCGCACTTCCAGGCGCCCGCCGCGCTTGCCGTGGCGTATGCGCACGGGGGCGCCCCAACGCTCGCTCAGGTCGCGCTCCAGGCCGACGACATTGGGGTCACGCGGCGCTGGTGCCGTCGCCGGCCGGCTTTCCGCTTGCGCCAGGCGTTCCGCGTCGCGAACGGTCAGTCCTTTCTCGGCGATCAGGCGCGCCAGCGCAGCCTGCCGGGCCGGGTTCGTTACGGCCAGCAGGGCGCGACCGTGACCCATGTCCAGCTTGCGCTCCGCCAGCAGATTTTGGGCCACATCTCCCAGTTCGAGCAGCCTGAGGTGGTTGCTGACCGCGGCGCGCGACATGCCGATCGATCGGCCCACCTCCTTGTGGGTGCCGCCGGAAATTTCCAGGATCGCTCGCAGAGCGCGGGCCAGTTCCATGGCGCTCAGGTCCTCCCGCTGAACGTTCTCTACCAAGGCGGCGAGCGCGGCCTCGGCGTCGGACAATGACCGGACGACGGCGGGCACGCTTTCCAGGCCGGCATGCTGGGCCGCCCGCCAGCGGCGTTCGCCGGCGACAATCTCGTACCGGGCCTGCGAAGCGACTTCTCCATCGACAGGTCGCACGAGCACAGGCTGTACGACTCCCTGAGCCCCAATCGATTCCGCCAATTCTGCGATGCCCTCCGGATCCATCGCCTGCCGGGGCTGGAATCGTCCCGGCCGCAGGAGGTCGAGAGGAAGTTCCTGAAGCGCGTTTGAGGGAGGCGCCGTTTCGCGGGCGGGCCCCAGCAAAGCCTCGAGTCCGCGCCCCAATCCCCGGTTGGGAGCGGCCATTATTCGGCAAGCCCGCGGCGAATCATTTCGCCGGCCAGGGCGGCGTACGCCAGCGCGCCGCTGGAGAGCCGGTCATGCTGCAGGACGGACAAACCGAAGCCGGGCGCCTCGGCCAGGCGCACGTTGCGCGGAATGATCGTGCGGAACAGTTCGTTCGGAAAATGCTTCTGCAATTGCTCGGAAACGTCCCGGGCCAACCGCGTTCGGCCGTCGTACATGGTGCGGATTATGCCGCTTATCTCCAGGTCGGGATTGGAGCGCGCGCACAGCCCTTCGATCACGCCCACCAGCGACGACAGACCTTCCAGCGCAAAATACTCGCACTGGATGGGCACCAGCACGCCTTCGGCGGCCACCAGGGCGTTCAGCGTGAGGATGTTCAGGCTCGGCGGACAATCGAGCAGGATCGTCTGATAGCTCGACGCCACTTCGATCAAAGCCCCGCGCATCTGGAGCTCCCTGCCTTGCTCCACTTCGAGCAGCTCGACTTCGGCGGCCGTCAGCCCTGCGGTTGCCGGCAACAGGTCGAACCCGGCCGATTCGATCCTGATCACGCTCTCCGACGCCCGCGCCCGACCCATCAGAAGCCCGTAAACGGATTCTCCGATGTCGTCGCGGCCCACGCCGCAGCCGGTGGTGGCGTTGGCTTGCGGGTCGAGATCGACCAGCAACACCTTGCGGTCCATTTGCGCAAGGCAGGCGGCCAGGTTGATGGCCGTCGTGGTCTTGCCCACGCCGCCCTTGCGGTTGGCGATTGCGAAAGTACGCTTCACGAGTCCGCCCCCGTTTCCGCCGCTTCCGAAGCGCATGTAAACACGGCCACGTGCCGCTGCGCATCCAGACCCGGCACGTTGATCGGTGCGCACGATCGGCAATGAACATCCGGCAACGCGAGCAATTGCCGGTTCGATGGACGGCGGCCGAGCATGGCGACCAGCGTTGATCCCCGGCGCAACAGGTGAGCGGTCATAGCTACGAGTTTCGGCAGCGGCGCCAATGCCCTCGCCACGATCGCGCAAGGCGGCTCCTTGGGCCGGTAGTGCTCCAGGCGCTCGCGTACGATGCGCACATTGGGAAGATCAAGTTCCGAGCAGGCGTGACGAAGAAACGCCGCTTTCCGGGCGGCCGAGTCCAGCAGCACCCACCCGCTTTCCGGGCGCAGCAGCGCAAGCACGAGGCCGGGCAGCCCCGCTCCGCTGCCCGCGTCCAGCTTCGGCCCGGGGGGCAGAAAGGGCAGCACCGCCGCGCTGTCCAGCACATGGCGCACCACCAGTTCGTCGCGGGTCGCGCGCGCCGTCAGTCGCGACGCGCGGTTCCAGCGTGTCAGCATGTCCAGATACGCGTTCAGCCGATCGATGTCGCCGGCTGCGGCGGACAGGCCCAGTCGGGCAAGTCCTGACGCCAGCCGTTCGCTTGTATCGGCTTCGGCGGGAAACGCGGCGCCCGCTGGCACGCGCATTCATGCACGCCGTGCGGCGATTTCTTCGGCGCGGTGGCAGGCCACCATGCCTTGCGACAGCGTCCGCAGTTGCGGCGTTTCCTGCCTGCAGCGGTCGATCGCAAAATTGCAGCGGGCGGAGAAAGCGCATCCCGGCGGTGGGTTCAGCGGCGATGGCGGCTCCCCCTCGAGCAGCTCCCGTTTGCGGGACCGCTCGACCGCAGGGTCGGGAATCGGCGCCGCCTCGATGAGCGCCCGGGTGTAAGGGTGCATGGGCCGTGCGTACAGATGTTCGCTTTGTGCGACTTCCATCGCCCGGCCCAGGTACATCACGACCACCCGGTGGCTGATTTGCCGCACGACCGCGAGGTCGTGGGCGATGAAAATCAGCGCCAGGCCGAGCTCGTCCTGCAGTTCCATCAGCAGATCCACGATCTGGGCGCGAATGGACACGTCGAGCGCGCTGACCGCCTCGTCGCAGATCACGACCGCCGGTCCCGGCGCCAGCGCCCGGGCGATCCCGATACGCTGACACTGGCCACCGGAGAACTCGTGCGGATATCGGTCAAGCTGCCCGTCCGCCAGGCCCACGCGATTCAGAATCCGGACCACTCGCTCGTCGCGCTCGGTCCTGGACAGGTCGGGCCGGCAGGCGCCCAGCGGTTCGCCCACGATCTGACGGGCGGTCATGCGCGGGTTCAGTGAAGCCAGGGGGTCCTGAAAGATCATTTGCATATTGCGGCGGGCGGCCATCCAGGTCTTTTTGTCGGCGTCCTGAAGGTCGCCGCCCAGCAGTGTCACGCGCCCGGCGCTGGGTGGAACCAGCCCGATGACAGCCCGCGCCAGAGACGATTTGCCGCAGCCGGACTCGCCCACCACGCCCAGCGTTTCTCCGGGCGAGATCGTGAAGGTTCCAGTCGTTACCGCCTGAAGCTTCGGCCGGGGAGCGAAAAGCCGGGGGCGATCCAGGGAATAAACAACATCCAGCCCCTCGACATCCAGGACCGGACCGGCGCCGGCAGCGCGCTTCCCGCGCGGCCGCGCGTCGCGGTCCAGCCGGGGCACAGCGGCCAGCAGGCGCTGTGTGTAGGGATGTTTCGGGTCGGCGTACACCCGGTCCACGCTGCCCCGTTCCTTGCATTCGCCGTCCTGCATGACCAGCACGTCGTCGCAGAAGCCGGCCACGATGCCGAGGTCGTGGGTGATGAAGATGATGGCGGCATTGAAATCGCGCCGCAGTTCCTGCATGAGCGTGAGAATCTGCGCCTGCACGGTGACGTCCAGCGCGGTTGTGGGCTCGTCGGCGATCAGAAGCGCCGGCGTGCACAACAGGGCCGTTGCAATCGTCACGCGCTGGCGCATGCCTCCCGACAGCTCATGCGGCCAGGAATGCAGGCGCTTGCCGGCGTCCGGGATCCGCACGGCTTCCAGCAATTCCCCGCAGCGCCTGAGCGCCTGCCGGCGGCTCATGCCTTCGTGCAATTCCAGCACCTGGGCCATCTGCACGCCGATCTTCAGGTAGGGGTTCAGCGACGTCATCGAGTCCTGGAAGATCATCGCGATGCGGTTTCCCCGAATCCCCCGCAGATCGCGGTCCGCCATGCCGATCAGTTCGCGCCCCTCGAAACGCGCGCTGCCGCTGCTGCGCCCGTTGTCCGCCAGCAGGCCCATGAGGCTCAGCACCGTCTGGCTCTTGCCCGAACCGGACTCGCCCACGATGCCCAGCGTCTTGCCCGCCTGAAGCCCGAAGTCGATTCCGCGCACGGCATGTACCGTGCCGTCGGGCGTCCCGAAATCGACTTTCAGGTCACGCACTTCGATCAGGGACATTCAGGCGCTCCTGTCGCGCGGGTCGAGCGCGTCCCGCAACCCGTCGCCGATGAAATTGCAGCAGAACAGGGTGGCGGCCAGGAAACCCGCGGGGAAGATCAGCGCCCAGGGTTCGTTCTCCATGGCCTTGGCCCCCTCGTTGACCAGCGCCCCCCAGGACGTCATGGGCTCCTGCACGCCCAGCCCCAGGAAGCTCAGAAAGGACTCCACCAGGATGACCTGCGGGATGGTGAGGGTCACGTACACCACCACCACGCCGAACAGGTTGGGCACGATATGCCGGCGAATGATCCGGGGCGTGGTCACGCCTGCGGCCTGGGCGGCCTCGACGAATTCCCGGCGCTTGATGCTGAGCGTCTGGCCGCGGACGATGCGCGCCATGTCCAGCCAGTTGATCGCGCCGATCGCCACGAAGATCAGCGCGATGTTCCTGCCGAACAGCACCATCAGCAGGATCACCAGGAACATGAACGGCATGGCGTAGAGAATGTCGACGATGCGCATCATGACCTGGTCGACGCGCCCGCCGAGATAGCCTGCGGTCGCCCCGTAGCTGATGCCGATCACGAGGCTCACCGCGGTCGCCACCAGACCCACCATCAGCGATATGCGCCCACCCACCAGCGTGCGCACGAAGAGGTCGCGCCCCAGATCGTCGGTGCCGAAGAAGTGCCAGCCTTCGAAACTGGGCGGCACCGACACATAGTCCCAATCCAGCTTGTCAAACGGCACCGGAGAAAGTTCCGGGCCGAATACGCACAGGACCGCCACCACGGCCAGGATGATCGCGGCGCTCATGGCCGCGCGGTTGCGCTTCAGGGCGCGCCACGCGTCGCTCCACAAGCCGCGCCCGGCGCCGGAAGCCTTCTGCAACGCCACGCGGTTGACACGAGTCTTTCTCATCTGTGTGGATGCCCCCGGACAGTCAGCTGCGCTGCCGGACCCTGGGGTCGAGGAAGCCGTAACAGATGTCCACGACGAAATTGAAGAGGATGATCAGTATTCCGTAGAAGACCACCACGCCCATCACCAACGTGTAGTCGCGGTTCAACGCGCCCTGCACGAAATGCCTGCCCAGCCCCGGCACGCCGAAGATCTGCTCGATCACGACCGAACCGGTGATGACCGCCGCCGTTGCCGGGCCGAGGTAGGAAAGCACGGGCAACAGGCCGGGCTTGAGCGCATGGCGAAGCAATATCGTCGATTGCGCCAGGCCCTGCGCCCGTGCCATGCGGATGAAATTGCTCCGCAGCACTTCGATCATGCTGCCGCGGGTCAGCCGGGCGATATAGGCGATCTGCGGCAGCGCCAGCGCCACCACCGGCATCACCATGTTCGGCAACCGTTCGAACAGGCTCTCCGACGGCCAGCCGCCCGCCGGAAGCCAGTCCAGGTGCACCGCGAAGACCAGGATCAGCAGCGGACCGATGACGAAATTGGGAATCGATATGCCGGTCATGCTGGCGGCCATTACCGCATGGTCGGAGGCCCGGTTCTGCCGCAAGGCGGCCCAGCCGCCCGCGGACACTCCAATCAGCAGCGCCAACAGCATTGCGCAGGCGCCGAGTTGCAACGATACGGGGAAGCCCTCCCGAATCAGTTCGGTCACGGTCCGGTCGGTGTACTGGAACGAGGGCCCGAAGTCGCCCTGGGCAAGACCGCTCAGATAGCGGCCCAGTTGCTGGATCAGCGGTTCGTCCAGGTGATAGGCCGCCCGGATCTTGGCCTCGATCTCCGGATGCAGGGTCTTCTCGGTATCGAAGGGTCCGCCCGGCGCGGCGCGGATCATGAAAAAAGCCAGCGCGATGAGGATCAGCAGCGTGGGAATCGCCGCGAACACGCGCCGCAAGGCGTATCGAAACATCAGCGCATCATACCCCGCTCAAGGCTGGAAGGACCGGTGTTTTCCCCCGCCCCCTCCTGGGCCGCATCAGCCTTCCGCTTCCAGCCAGCGCAGCCTCCGATTCAGCCGTCGGGGCAGCAGGGTCTCCATCAATACGACGCCGCTCGCGACGACGGCGAAGGTTCCGATCGCCCACGCAGGCCGGGGATAGGCGAAAGACGCATACGGCCCGATCAGGACGGACATCAGACTCAGGCCGACCATCTGGGCGCTCAACAGGCGCGTTTGCCGACTTTGCACCGGCCGCATCGTAAAGGGCAGCCGCGGCCACAGGTACTGGCTTGCCTGCATCAGGAATACGCCGAGAAGCCCAACCAGAACCACGTGCGCCAATGCATGCCAGACTGCCTCGAACAACCAGGCAAGACAGGCCGCCGCCAAAGCCAGGAAGGGCACAACGAAATACAGCGTCACGCAATGCCTTGCGTCGGCCGCCACACGCGCCCGGTTCACGGGTGTGGAGAAGAAAATCCAGCCGGCACGGTACGAGGTGCTCCAGTACAACTGTTCCAGCAGCATGGTCGGCGCCAGCAAAAGCGCGAAGTGAAAGCCGAACAACGGCCAGACGCTGCTGCCGGGAACAAATGGATCGACGCTGCCCGTGTTCCGCATGGCCAGGATGAAATAGAACGCGACCAGCGGAACCAGGCCGAAAACGCTCATTCGAAACTGGGTGTCGTGCCGGAACTGCCCGCGTATCAGTCCCGAGGCGACGCTGAGTCGGCCGAGCCCTTTCCGCTTGCCGGCTCGCCGACGGCGCTTCGATTGTCGATCTGTGTCCACGCTCACCGATTCATCAAGCTTTTGCGCGGATGCGAGCGAGAGCCGGTCACGGGAAGCCCATCCGAGCGCGACCGGCGCGCCCAGTGCCAGCGCCGCGCACAACCACTGCCCGGACCCGCCCGCGCCGCCGATGAGGCTGGCCAGGCCCGCGAACCAGGCGCTCGGCAAGGCCAGCCACCAGCCTTCCGGCGCAAGCCCCTCCATCGACCGCAGGTACGGAGTCAGCCTGTCCATGAACAGCACCGGAACGAGATAAATGGCGCCCAGGAACAGTTGCGAGTAGGACATGGCGCGACCCAGCCGGCTCGCGCCCACCTTCTCGATCAGCCAGGCATAAATGCCGATCAGCGCCAGCACGATCGACAGGAGCAGCAACGCCGCGGCCAACGCCAGTCCGATCGCGGCAAGCCAGCCGAACCGCACACCGCAAACCACGACGGACGGACCGACAATCAGGCCCGTGTTGATCCCCTGGTGGGCAAGAGTCACGGTCAGCCGCGCCAGCAGGTAGGTGCGGGGACTGACGGGCCGATGACCCAGAGCCCGGTAATCCATCGGCGAAATGGCCACGGCCTGAAAGTTGGCCAACAGCAGGAAGAACACCGCGATGGAGACAGTCGTGAGCGCGAAGAGGCCCAACGTAAACGGTCCGGGAGCAAACGCTGTCACCGCGCCCACATAGACGCCCACGATGCCCAGGAAAATTCCCGTCATCCAGGAGACAAACCGCGTGCGCTTCCCCTGTTGCGTCATCTGCTCGGTTGACAGCGAGGTGCGAAAGCCGACCTGGATCAGGACGCGCACCAGGGCCCGCCACTGCCGGTAATTGCCGCCCAGCGCGCCGATGACTCCAGGCGCCGGGTTCATTGCAGGGCCACCAGGAGTTCCCGTGCCACGGCCTCCGTATCGCGCACGCCGGTGAGTTGCACGAAGGCGTCCTCCAGCGTCTCGACGCCGTGTTCGGCGGCGATCTGCTCCGGTGCGCCACCGGCCACCTGCCGGCCTTCATGAATGATGACGACGCGGGTGCATACCCGCTCGATGACGTCGAGAATATGCGAACAGAAGAGAATGGCGCGCCCCTGATCCGCGAGCTCCCGCAACAGGGTCTTGACCACCAGCGCGGCATTGGGGTCCAGCCCGTTCAGCGGCTCATCGAGAAACAGCACCTGCGGATTGCTCAGCAGGGCCGCGCTGATCAGAACCTTCTGCTTCATCCCCTTTGAGAATCCGCTGATCAACCGGTCCCGCGCGTCGAGGATTCCGAACAGTTCCAGGAAACGGTCGGCCCGACGGTCGGCGTCTGCGCGGCGCATCCCGTACAGGCTGCCGATCATGCGCAGGAACTCCGCGGCGCTGAGCGATTCGTAGAGTGCCCCGCTTTCGGGAACATAGCCCAGGCATTGCTTTGCGGCGACCGGATCCTTGCTCACATCGATCCCGCAAATCCGCGCCCGCCCCGACGCCGGCTGAATCATGCCGGTCAGCATTTTCACCGTTGTGGTCTTGCCGGCCCCGTTGGGCCCCAAAAACCCCAGGATTTCGCCCGCCTCCACGCTCAAGTCCAGTCCATCGACGGCAAGCAGCTCGCCGTAGGACTTGCTCAGTCCCCTCGCTTCAATCATCGCGCCCAAGAGAAATCCTCCTTGTTGCCGTGGGCACCGCAATCCCTTTGTTGTTATTGGTCCGCTAGTGCTTAAGGATACTCAAGTGCCGTGCGTATATGTGATCCATGATATTACCTTCGTAGCCGTGCACCCAGGGCTTGACCATTCGCTTGGTGACGTAGAAGTACAGCGGCAGGATGGGCTGGTCCGCCAGCATCAGCCGCTCCGCATCCTGAAGGTATTCGGCCCGGCGCAGCACGTCCGGTTCCGCCGATGCGGAGGCCAGCAGCGCATCGTAGCGCGGATTGTCGTAGCCCGAGTCGTTCTGTTCGTTGCTCGATTCCAGCAATTGCGCGAAGGTATAGGCGTCTTCGTAGTCGCCGATCCAGCCGGCCCGGTAGATTTCCGTCTCCAGCTTGCTCTTGCGGGTTTCCAGGAAAACCTTCCATTCCTGGTTCGCAAGCGTGGCATCCATGCCCAGGACCTCCTTCCACATGCTCCGTAGCGCGATGGCGATTCGCTTGTGATTGTCGCTGGTGTTGTACAGGACTTCGACCGTGAGCGGATTCTCCTCGGAATAGCCCGCTTCGGCGTAGAGCCGTCTTGCCTCCGCCTCGCGCTGCTCCTGGGTCCAGCCGGCCTCTTCGGGTTCCTGCTGCGCATAACCGCGCACTGGCGGCACCCAGCTGTACGCGACCGGTTCGCCGGCGCCGCTCACGACCCGCGCAATGATGTCGCGGTCCACCGCCAGCGACAGCGCGCGTCTGAGCCCAGGCTGGTCCGCGAACGGCGGCCGCGTGGTATTGAAGCCGAAGTAGTACGTTCCAAGGTACGGCGTAACTCGGAATTCCTCGGCCAGGTTGGCGCGGATCCACTTGAGTTGCTTCTGCGGAATCGTGGCGGTGATGTCCAGCTCGTCCGCGCGGTAGCGTTTGAGTTCCGCGTCCTGGTTCTCGATCGCGTAGTAGTAGACCTCGTCGATGGTCGTGTTGGCGTTGTCCCAGTAGTGGGGATTGCGCTCGATGTGGATATGCGACTGCACGACCCAGTCCCTGAGCTGGTACGCGCCGTTGCCCACATGGGTCTCAACCCGCGACCAGTTGCTGCCGTACTGCTCCACCACTCCGCGATGCACGGCATAGCAGGTCGAGTGGGTAAGCAGTCCGAGCATGTACGGCGTGGGGGCGTTGAGGTGGATCACGAAGGTCCGCTCATCCACCGCCTCCACACCCAGCTCCTCCCGCGGAAGTTCGCCGGCGATGACTTGCCGCGCGTTGCGGATCGGCGCCAGCACACTGGAGTAGCGCGACAGCGTGTTCGGGTCCGCGCTGCGTCGCAGGCCGAACTCGAAGTCGAACGCGGTGACCGGATCGCCGTTGCTCCAGCGCCCGTCGGGCCGCATGATGAAGGTATAGGTCAGGCCGTCTTCGGATATCGTCCAGCTCTCGGCCGCCCCGGGAATCAGCTCGCCGTTCGGCGCTTCGCCGACCAGCCCCTCGAACAGGTCGCGCAATATATTCGAGGACGGGACTCCTTCGGCCCGGTGCGGGTCCAGCGTCTGGGGCTCGGTTCCGTTGCCGCGGTGGAGAACCTGCTCGTCCGCCAGCTCCAGCCCCGACTCGCCGCCGATCGGGCCGTAACTTACCGGTGTCTGTTCCGTTCCGCCGCCGCAGCCGCCGAGAAGCAGCGCCAGCGCGCCGGCCCCAATAAGGATTTTCACGCGCATTTGAGCTCCTGTTTCTTCAGGTGAACCAACAACTGGGACACCGCCGCGGGCGTCATACCCGAAATCCGCTCCGCCTGTCCGATGGTGGCCGGCCGGGCTTGCGAGAGTTTCTCGCGAACTTCATTGGACAGGCCCCGGACCACTCCGTAGTCCAGTTCCACGGGCAGCGCCGTGCCCCTCATCCGATGGTTGCGCCTGATTTCCGCCCCCTGGCGCTTGAGATAGCCGGCGTAGCGAACCTCGATCTCCACCGCCTCTTCGATCTGCCGGGCCAGCTCCGGCCACTCGCCCTTCGCCTCGGGGCGCGCGCCCACGGCGGGCAGGTCCGTCACGCGGCGGTAGTCCCAGTCCGGGCGTCGGAGCAGGTTCAGGGCGCTGCAGGCGCCGCCTGCGGCGGCCCCGGGATCCGGAGTCCTGCGCTGCGCAAGCCGCTCCCGTTCCTTCGCGATCGCCTCCTGCTTGAGGCAGAAGGCCTTCCACCGTTCCTCCCCGATCAGCCCGAGCCGCTTCCCTTCGGGCGTCAGGCGGGCGTCGGCATTGTCTTCACGCAGACGCAGACGGTACTCGGCGCGGCTGGTGAACATCCGATACGGCTCGGTAACGCCGCGGGTCACGAGGTCGTCGACCAGCACGCCCATGTAGGCCTCCTCGCGCCCGGGCGTGAAGCTCGGCTCGCCGCGCCCGGCCAGCACCGCGTTGACTCCGGCCAGCAGGCCCTGCGCGGCGGCCTCTTCGTAACCGGTGGTGCCGTTAATCTGTCCGGCAAAGTAGAGTCCCGCCACGGCCTGCGTCTGCAGGTCGGGGCCCAGTTCCCGCGGATCGAAATAGTCGTACTCAATCGCGTACCCGGGACTGGTCATGCGGGCCCGCTCGAATCCCGGAATCGTGGCCAGGAACTCAAGCTGGACGTCCGCCGGCAGGCTGGTGGATATGCCGTTGGGATAGACCTCGTCGGTGGTCAGCCCCTCCGGTTCAACGAAAATCTGGTGCGACTCGCGATCCGCGAAGCGCACGACCTTGTCCTCCAGCGAAGGACAATAGCGGGGCCCGACGCCCTCTATGGCGCCGCTGTACATCGGGGACTTGTCCAGCCTGGCCCGAACGATTTCGTGGGTGGCTTCGGTGGTGCGGGTAATGTGGCATTCCACCTGGCGCGGGTGGTGCTCAAGACGGCCCATGAACGAGAATACCGGACGCGGCCGGTCTCCCGGCTGTCTGCGCATGACCGAAAAATCGATGGTTCTTCCGTCCAGCCGGGGCGGCGTTCCGGTCTTGAGCCTCCCCACCGGCAGGTCCAGTGCCCGCAATCGCCCGGCAAGGCGGTTGGCCGGCAGGTCTCCGGCCCGGCCGGCGGCATGACGCTCGCTGCCCACGTGGATCTGTCCGCCCAGGAAGGTCCCGACCGTCAGCACCACGGCCCCGGCGCGGAACTCCAGTCCTGTGTGGGTCCTGACCCCGCCTATGCGGTGCCGATCGATTACCAGGTCGTCGACGCTGTCCTGGAACAGCGTCAGTCCGCGGGCCGACTCCAGCTCCGTCCGTATGGCCGCCTTGTACAGCAAGCGGTCGGCCTGCGCCCGGGTGGCGCGCACCGCCGGTCCCTTGCTGGCGTTGAGCCGGCGGAAATGGATGCCGGCGCGATCGGCCGCCGTCGCAATGGCCCCGCCAAGCGCGTCGATCTCGCGCGCCAGGTGGCCCTTCCCGACGCCGCCGATCGCCGGATTGCAGCTCATCTGCCCGAGCGTGTCCAGGCTGTGCGTAATCAGCAGAACGCGCGCTCCCATGCGTGAGCCGGCCAGCGCCGCCTCGGTGCCGGCGTGACCGCCACCCACAACGATTACATCAAATTCCGCCTGGCTCATCGATCCGCTTGTCCTTTCCCGCAAGGCGCACTCCAGCTCGAGGCCGACCCTGCATCAGCCGGCAGGATTTTACTTCCCGATGCAGAACTGCGAGAAGATCTCGCCCAGCAGGTCGTCGCTGCCCACCGCTCCGGTGATCTCGCCCAGGTGCTCCTGGGCGAGCCGCAGCTCCTCGGCCACCAGTTCTGCGGAATGGCCTTGACTGAACAGGGATCCCGCCGCCAGAAAACGCCGGTTCGCCTCCTTGAGGCTGTTGACCTGCCGGGACCGGGCCGAAAATACACCCTCGGCGGTCCCGCCGGCCGCTTCCGCAAGGATCTCCCTGAGCGAATCCAGCCCGGCGCCGGTCCTGGCGCTCAGGCTTACGGTCCAGTCTCCCGCCGCTCCGGCGGTCTCGCCGGTCAGGTCGATCTTGTTGCGCACGACGATGGTCCTGCCAGTCGGACGCGGCTGCGGTCCGCCCGCCGCAGCGTCCCAGACGTTGAGCACCAGGTCCGCCTCGTCGCGCGCCGCACGAGCCCGGCGGACGCCTTCCCGTTCCACGCCGCCCTCGGCCGTACGCAAGCCGGCAGTGTCGATCAGTTCCACGGGAATGCCTTCGATGCTGATCTCCGCCCGCACCAGGTCGCGCGTTGTGCCCGGCTCGTCGGCGACGATAGCGGCGGGTTCGCCCGCCAGGGCGTTCATGAGCGAAGATTTACCGGCATTGGGCCGCCCGGAAATCACGACGTTCAGCCCGTCGCGAAGGATCCGGCCCCGTTCGGCGGCGTCCGACACCCGCCCGAACCGTTTCCCCAGTTCTTCGAAGCCTTCCTTGAGCGCGCGGTCCTCGAGCGGATTGACCTCCTCGTCGGGAAAGTCCAGCGTGGCCTCCAGGTGGGCCCGCAAGCCGGTAAGGCGCGAAACCAGAGCCTCTACGGCCTCCGAGAAGGCGCCACGCAGGCTGCGTGCGGCGGCCCGCGCGGCGGCTGCGCTGGCAGCGTCGATGAGGTCGGCCACGGCCTCGGCCTGCGACAGGTCCATGCGGTCATTGAGAAACGCGCGCCGCGAGAACTCGCCCGGGCCGGCGGGCCGCGCGCCAAGTTCGCAGATCCGGGCGACAAGCAGGTCGCAGACCACCGGGCTGCCGTGGACCTGCAGTTCCAGCACATCCTCGCCGGTAAAGGAGTTGGGGGCCGGGAAGAACAGCGCCAGGCCCCGATCGAGCAATTCTCCGGAGGAATCCGTGAGCGACACCAGGCAGGCGCTGCGCGCCGGCGGCAATTCGCCGAGTATTTCCGCGGTCATGGCGCGCACGGCTTCACCCGATACGCGAATCACCGCCACGCCGCCGCGCCCGGGCGGGGTGGCGCAGGCGACTATCGTGCCGCCCGCTTCCCGGGCGCCTTGTCGGTCCGGCGATTGAGCCGCCATTGCTGCAGGGTGGAGAAGATCGAATTGGTCAGCCAGTACAAGACCAGGCCGGAGGGGAAGAACATGAAGAACACGGTGAACATCACCGGCATCGCCGTCATGATCCTGGCCTGCATGGGGTCGGGCGGCTTGGGGTTCAGTTTCTGCTGCCAGAACATCGCCGCCCCCATGAGCGCGGGCAACACGAAGATCGGGTCGCGCGAGGACAGGTCGTTGATCCACAGCAGGAAAGGCGCCTGGCGGATTTCCACGCTCTCCACCAGCACCCAGTAGAACGCGATGAAGAACGGCAACTGAATGAATATGGGCAGGCAGCCGGCGGCCGGATTGACCTTCTCCGTCTTGTACAGATCCATCATGGCGCGGTTGCGCCCCTGCGGATCGTCCTTGAACCGTTCCTGAATCGACTTGAGCCGCGGCTGCAGCTTGCGCATGCGGGCCATGGACTTGCCGCTGGCCTCCGTGAGCGGGAACAGCACCGCCTTGATGATCAGCGTGGCGAGCACGATGGCCCAGCCCCAGTTGCCGACGCCCGCGAACAAGGTCTTCAGAAGCCAGAAAAGAGGCTGGGCGAACACCGTGAAAATCCCGTAGTCCACGGTCAATTCCAGTCCCGGGGCGGTCTCGCTGAGCTGGGATTGCAGCTTCGGTCCAACAAACAACTGCGCGAAAAAACGCTCTTCACCGCCCGGTGGCACGGCCCGCACCGGACCGATCGCGCTCAGTCGGTAGGTGCGCCCGGAAACCCTGCCGTCGTACCGGTAGAGCTGTTCCCCGTCGGGCACGGCCGCGGCGACAAAATGGTGCTGTATGGACCCGACCCAGCCGGCCGTGACGGTCTCGCTGAGCGGCTCCTCCTCGATGTCGTCCACGTCCATCCGGTCGTAGCTGTCGCCGTCATAGTAGACAGGGCCGGTAATGGAGTAGGTGTCGACGTTGAACATCGAGCGCTTCTCCGGAAGGTGGACGCGGCGCAGCAGAACGTAGGGCGCCACGCCGTAATCGTCGACACCCCCGTTGCGCACCACCTGCTCCACCTCGACCGCGTAGCTTCCGCGGCGGAACGTGTAAAGCTTGGTCACGCTGACGCCGCCCTCGCTCCAGGTCAGCGGCACGACCAGCTCGTCTTCGCCCTCGAGAAGCCGGAACTCGCTCAGTTCGCTCGCAAAACGCTCGTGATGATTGGCTTCCGGAGCGTCGTCCACCGCCCGCAAACCGGTGCTCAGGGTGTATTCGGCCCCGGGCGTGGCGCTCAATAGCCGCATCTTCGCCGCGTCATCGTCCTTGTCAACCGGATATTCGAGCAGGATCGCTTCGACCAGATCGCCGCCCACCTTGCTGATGGACAGGTCAAACACGTCGGTGACCACCCGCACCACCGGCGGAGCCGCCGACAGGCGGGCGGGCGATTCCGCCTGGTCCTGCCCGGGTTCGGCGCCGGAAACGGAGGGAAGAGCCGGCAGGTCCGTCTCGACGGGCGCGTCCGGTGAAGCCGGCGCAGGCAGGTCCCCGGAGACCGGCGCCGACTCGGCGTCACGGCGAAGTTCGTCCTGGTTCCACGCCTGCCAGCTGAACAGCAGCATGGCGCCGAACATGATCCAGAGCGGGAACCTCAGTCTTTCCATTTGCCCTCCGCTTCGGCCGCCCGCACAACCTCGCTCCAAAGGCGCGGCAACCGGGGCCCGAGATCAATCGCCCCGCCGGCCGGGGGCCGGTAGAGGCTCACGACAATGTCCAGCCCCGCCAGACGGTGCTGGTTGACCCGGAAACTCTCCCTGAGCTGGCGCCGGATCCGGTTGCGGACCACGGCCTTGCGGGTGGCCTTCAGGCTCACCGCCAGCCCCAGGCGGGCGCGCCCCTTGCCGTTGGGGCGAATGCGGGCGTGCAGGAGGCCGGCGCGGGCCCGGCGACCCGTGCGAAACACGGCGCGAAAATCGGTCGCCTTGAGCAGGCGGGCGTCGCGGGGGAAACGCAGCCGTTCTGGTGTCATGCCGTGCAAGTGCCGTGGGAACCGCAAAGTGTTGATTTTCCGGCGATTCTATCGTTTGCCACCGGCTCGCCCGAAATGCCGGCGACCGCTAGCCGCCGGTTGCGGCGACTAGTGCGACAGCCTGGCCCGTCCCTTGCTCCTCCGCCTCTTCAGGACCAGCCGGCCGGCCCTCGTCGCCATGCGGGCGCGAAAGCCATGAGTGCGCTTGCGTTTGATGCGGCTGGGCTGGTAAGTGCGCTTCATTGCTCTTGAACGAAATCGCGGCGGCCACCGCCGCCGCACAAGGGGCGCTCAGCATAGCCTCTGGCAGGCGCAAAGTCAATGAAAGCAAGGGGTTTGATTCCGGCGGCTAGTTGTGGAATAAAGTGCCTTACAAGGCTCATCCGGGACCCCTTCGACCACCAAGCCCATGCCTGGCGCAACGCGTGAGAAAACTGATTTCTGGCACGAGGTTTGTCGGGAACTGAGACCTCTCCTAGCGGAGGAAAAGTACAACACCTACATCCAGCCCCTTGAGGCGCAGTTCGACAACGGCCGGCTCAGGCTGATCGCCCCCAACCGCTTCGTTCGCGGCTGGATCGAGTCCAATTGCATGCACCTCCTCGCCGAGGCTTGCGAACGGCAGGGCGCCGAGGCCGATGTGGAGCTCCTCGACCGGCCGATCCCGCGGCGGGCGCCCGCATCGGCGCCACCCGAGGCGGCGGCGCCGCCGCTGCCGGGTTCCAGGTTGACGTCCCACTTCACTTTCGATGCGTTCGTGACCGGGCCGACCAATCAGGTCGCCTACGATGCCGCCCGCCACGTGGCCCGCCACCGGGCCTACAACCCGCTGCTCATCTATGGCGGCGTCGGGCTGGGCAAGACCCATCTCATGCACGCTATCGGTCACCAACTCCTGGCGGACCGGCGCGGGCTGCGCGTCGCCTATGTGCATTCGGACACCTTCATCAACGACTACCTGAGCGCCTTGCGCAAGGTGCGCGCTTCCTACGGCAGATCGGGCTCCGACCAGCTTGTCGAGCAATTCAAGCGCTCCTACCGCAGCGTGGACACGCTCCTGCTGGACGACGTGCAGTTCCTGGCCGGCAAGGAGAGCTCGCAGGAGCAGTTCTATCACACCCTCAACGTGCTGCTGCAGGACGGCCGGCAGATCGTTCTGACCTGCGACAAGCTACCGCGCGAGGTGACCGGCCTGGAAACCCGCGTGATCTCGCGGCTCGGTTCCGGCCTGATGGTCAACATCGAACCGCCGGACCTGGAAACCCGCGCCGCCATCGTGCTTGCCAAGGCCGAAGCGGCCCGCGTGGATTGCCCCGAAGACGTGGCGATGTATATCGCGCAGCACGTCTTCTCCAGCGTCCGCGAACTCGAGGGCGCCTACCGCACCGTTGAAGCCATGTCGCGTTTCCGCGGCATGCCGATCGATCTCCAGCTGGCCAGGCAGGCCCTGAAGAATCACGTGGCTTCGGTGGCGCGCCGCATTACTCCGGAGGAAATTCAGAAGCTGGTCGCCAACTACTTTCAGATCCGTCCCTCCGACTTGCGGTCCGCCAGCCGTAAACGGGCGATCGTGCGGCCGCGGCAGATCGCAATGGTGCTGGCGCGGGAATACACCGACTTGAGCCTGCCCGACATCGGCGAGGCCTTTGGCGGGCGGGACCACACGACCGTGATCAATGCGGTCCGCCGGATTCAGGAATTGCGAGGTTCAGACCACAATTTAGACCAGCAATACAAGAGTCTGGCCAGTATCCTTGCACAGTAGCTTCCGCATGGGAGTCGCCTGGGGACAAGGCCGGTCCTGTCTGTGGATGAGTTGTTGAGCTGTCGTTCGCACACATTTCGCCCACAGGCGCCGCTACCGCAAGCACACCCATACTCCACACTGTAATGGAAATTAAGCTATTGATTTATAACATCTTTCTGGATATTCACACATATCCACCCCTGTCATTATCATCATCGTCTTTATATATGAGATGGTGATTAAGGAGGACTCATGAAACTCAGCATTCCGCAGGAGGGCCTGCACAGTCTTTTGCAGTCGGTCACGAGTGCGGCGCAAAGCCAGGCGGACACCATGGCAATTCTTCGCAATGCGCTGCTGGATGCGGCCGAAGGGTTTCTGACCGCTACCTGCACAAACCTTGAACTGACGCTCGTGGCGCGAGCGCAATTGATCGACATCGCCACGGAAGGCTCGGTAACCGTGCCGGCGAAACTGCTGCAGGGAATAAGCGCGTCCCTTCGCGGCGGCAGCAATATCGAGCTCGAGCTTGACGGAAACCAGCTTTCCGTGAAGTGCGGGCGCTATTCGGGCACGCTGGAGACCTTGCCTCCCGAGGACTTTCCGCGGCTGGACCCGGGTAACGACGTTGACGGAGTCACGATGAAGTCCGCCGTGCTCGCGAAGATGCTGTCGGAGACCCACTTCGCCATGGCGCAGTCCGATCCACGGTATTACCTCAATGGCATGCTGATAGAAATTTCGGAGGACGGCTTGCGGCTGGTGGCGACCGACGGCCATCGCCTGTCGTGTTCGGAAACGGCTGAATGCACTGCGTCCGGCGATTCCGACTCGAGCAAGGGAATTGTCCCGCGCAACAGCATCAACGCTTTGCGACCGCTGCTGGCGTTCAGCGAAGACGTGGAACTGGCGATCGGGGACAACCAGGTTCGATTCAGCCTGGGCGACCGGCACATGACTTCGAAGCTCATCGAGGGCCGCTACCCTGAATACCGGCGGGTTATTCCCGAGCGTCAGGAGAAGCCCGTCGTGGCCAATCGCGAAGCGCTGGAATCGGCGCTGAGCCGGGTGGCGCTGGTGGCGCGCGAGAGCCGCGGTGTAAGAGATCAGCGTATACCGCTGGTGTCGGTGCTGGTCAAGGAGAACCTGGTGGGTATCAGCACCGAGGGAGGCCAGGGCGCGCAGGCGCAGGACGAGATCGAGGCCAGCTACCACGGACCCGAGATCAAGGTGGGCTTTAACGCCATCTACTTGACGGACGTCCTGAGGTCGCTGCAATCCGACGAGGTTGAGATTCATGTGCGCGACGGAAACAGCAGTGTGCTCGTTTGTGCGCCCGATGGCGAGGCCGTGCAGCACATCGTCATGCCCATGCGCCTGTAGCGCGGACCGCCGCTTGCGGCGAAGGCCGCCCGTACGTAGCGGATGAGGCGTGGCCCGGTTGACGGAAATTCAGGTCCGCAACCTGCGGGCCCTGGAAGAAATGGATCTGTCCCCCGACGGGCAGGTCAACCTCGTCACGGGACACAATGGCGCCGGCAAGACAACCCTTCTTGAGTCAATCTACCTGTTGTCGCGGGGCCGGTCATTCCGGGGCAGCGACCTGCGGCAACTCGTTACGCACGGGAAGCAAGCGGCGGCAATCAGCGGCACCGTTGCAGTGGGGAAGGCCGGCCGGCGCCTTGGCCTGACGATTTCGGGAAGGAGCGCGCGGGCGCGGCTGGACGGCGCGGACGGCGCACGGCGTCCGGAGATCGCGCGGTTGCTCCCGGTACTGAACCTGGACGCGAGGCTCATGGACCTGGTGGACCGCGGCCCGGAGCGGCGGCGGCTGCTGCTGAACTGGGTGACGTTTCACGTGGAACCCGGGTTTAACGCCGCCTGGAGGCGGTTTCGGCGCGCATTGAGACAGCGGAACGCCAGTCTAAGGCAAGGCGCGGGAGCAAACGCCATCGCAGCCTGGGATGGCGAGTTCTGCCGGGCGGCGCTGGAAATGGAAGCGTTGCGGAAGGCGGTGGCAGAGCGGCTGAGACCGCGGTTTGCAAAGATCGCGGCAAGGCTTACCGGAATGCCCGCGGACTGGGACTACCATCCGGGCTGGCCCAGGGAAGATTCTCTGGAGGAAATTCTCAGGGCGGGCCTGGACGGGGACCGCAAGCAGGGAAACACCCGCTTCGGCCCGCAGCGGGCCGACCTGATTCTGCGGCTGGAGTCCAGGCGGGCCCGGTACATTGCGTCGCGCGGTCAGCAGAAGCTGTTGGCCTCGTCACTCATGCTGGCGGCTGCGGAAGTGCTTGTAAAGGAGGGCGCCAACAGGCCGGTTCTGCTGGTCGACGAGCCGCTGGTCGAACTGGATGCGGACCATGGGCGGGAATTGCTGAAAGCGTTTGTCGAACGGGGTGCTCAGCTCTTCATCGCTGCGGTCGAAACGGCTCCATATCGGCGGTGGATGGAAGCGCGGGAAATTCGCCTGAAAGAGGGCGCGCTGGTATAATTCACATGTGCCTACAGTGTTGTGTCCCGCCCGCTTACGCAGGGCGATTCCTACGCTGCCATCGGCCGCTTTGCGGCCCACGGCTTTAGGGCCGACGCTTTTACCGCGGAACGCGCCAATGCCAGGCGCAGAGCGCCGGCAGGAACACCGCCGCAGCCTCATCAAGGAAGATTTTCGTAGTCGATGACCATGCAAGAGCCCGCCGAAGAACGCACCATGCCTACGGGGCAAACTCAAACGGACGCTTCCGAATCCTATGGCGCGGACCAGATCGAAGTCCTGGAGGACCGGGAGTCGGTTCGCAAGTTGCCCGGGATGTATATCGGGGACACGGACGACGGCACCGGCCTGCATCACCTGATTTACGAGGTTGTCGATAATTCCGTAGACGAAGCCCTGGCCGGTTACTGCAGCAGGATCACCGTTCGTCTGCTTGCGGATGGCGGAGCGGAGATCAGCGACGACGGCCGGGGAATTCCGGTGGACAAGCACGCCAAGACCGGCCGCTCCGCAGCGGAATTGATCATGACCACGCTTCACGCGGGGGGCAAATTCGACGAAAGCGTGTACAAGGTTTCGGGCGGCCTGCACGGTGTGGGCGTATCGGTAGTGAATTTTCTTTCCGCGAATCTGGAACTCGTGGTTCACCGAGGTGGCCGGCAATATCGCCAGAGCTATTCGACCGGTATTCCGGACGGAGCGCTGGAGGACGTAGGGGAGAGCGATCGCAGCGGTACCGTCATCCGCTTCCGCCCGGATCCGCAGGTTTTCGCCGCCAGGCTGGAGTTTGACGCGGGCACACTGACGGATCGGTTGCGGGAACTGGCCTTCCTCAACAGCGGCATTACGATTGAGTTTGCGGACGAGCGCGAAGGCGGCGGACAGTGGACCTACCATGCGGACGGAGGAATCCGGGAGTTCGTGCAGTGGTTGAATCAATCCCGCGAACCGCTACACACGCAGGTGTTTCACGTGAAACGTTCGCAGGTTGTGGAGATCGCACGCCGGGAGGAAGGAAACGGCAACGGCGAAAACAGGGAGACGTCCGCCGAGATGGAGGTCGAGGCGGCGATGCAATGGAACGCGGGATACCAGGAGCACAGTTCGTTCTTCACCAATAACATTCCGCAGAACCATGGCGGGACGCACCAGGAGGGTTTTAGGACAGCCCTGACCCGCACGCTCAATACGTATCTGGAGCATCACGGCGGCAGCAGGGCCAAAAACCTCACGCTTCGGGGCGAGGACGTGCGCGAAGGATTGACCGCCGTCGTTTCGGTGAAGATGCGGGATCCCAAGTTTTCTTCACAGACCAAGGAAAGACTGGTTTCATCGGAGGCCAAGACCGCGGTCGAGCGCTCGGTAGCCGAGGCCCTGCGGGAATTCCTGCTCGAGAATCCCAAGCAGTCCCGGGCGATTACCGAGAAGATTGTCGACGCGGCCACGGCGCGCGAGGCGGCCCGAAAGGCGCGTGACATAGCCCGAAAGAAGAGCGATGTGGGCGGCTTGCCCGGAAAGCTGGCCGATTGCCAGGAAAAGGACGCGAGCAAGCGCGAGATCTTCCTGGTCGAGGGCGATTCCGCGGGGGGATCCGCCAAGCAGGCGCGCGACCGGCGCACTCAGGCGGTATTGCCGCTGCGCGGAAAGATCCTCAACGTGGAAAAGGCCCGCCCGGACAAGATGTTGTCTTCCAACGAGGTGGCCACGCTGATCGCGGCGCTGGGATGCGGGGTCGGGCGCGAGGAAGAGAGCTTCGACGCGGAGAAACTGCGATATCACCGGGTCATCATCATGACCGACGCGGACGTGGACGGTTCGCATATACGCACGCTGCTCCTGACCTTCTTTTTCCGCTACATGCCGGCATTGATCGAACACGGACACGTCTATATCGCCCAGCCGCCGCTCTACAAGGTAACGCGCGGCCGCAAGGAGCAATACCTCAAGGACGACGAGGAATTGCGTGACTGGACGCTGGAAGCGGCGCTGAAGGACGCAAGCCTCGTTGCGGCCGGCCGAAAAGAGCCCATGCAGGCTGAGGATTTGCGGCAGCTGGCGCAGCGTAGCCTGCAGGCGCGTAGCTCCCTGGAGGGGCTTCGCGCGAAAGCCGACGAGCGGGTCCTGGCATGCCTCATCGAGTTGCCGCCGGTCGATGCGGGGCGCCTGGACGACTCGCGCTACATGGTCGATTGGGGCACGCAGCTCGAGGCGGCGCTGGCGAAGCACGATGCGCAGGCAGCCTGGAAGGTCTCGGTACAGGCCAACGGACGGACGCCGGCCGCATTTTCAGTGGTCAGAACCGAAAACGGCGTAGACGAAGAGAGCGCGCTGGAGTTTTCGTTGTTCGGCAGCGCTGAATATCAGTCAGTACGCGGCCTGGCGGCTGAACTGAGCAAGCTGATGGTGGACGGCGCCGCCGCCCGGCGCGCATCTTCAACCCGTGAAGTGGGCCTGTTCGGACAGGCGCTGGACTGGTTCATGGACCAGGGCCGCCGGGGCGTTACGCTGCAGAGATACAAGGGTCTGGGCGAAATGAACGCGGCGCAGTTGTGGGATACCACGGTGAACCCGGAGACCCGCCGGCTTGTGCGGGTGGAAGTGGCCAGCGAATACGAGACCAGCACCACCAGCAAGCTGTTTGCCACGCTGATGGGCGAGAAAGTCGAGCCCCGGCGCGCATTCATAGAAGACAACGCACTCAACGTCGTCAATCTGGATATTTAGCGAACTCGAAAATCCTCTAAAATCTTCTAAACCGCAGCTATATACCCTTATCTGATCTTATCTGCCTTACTTCGGCTTCGATCCAGTTCTTCGCTTCCTCGGTAATCTTGCGGGCCCCGGCGCGGGTGGGGTTAATGGGGCGCCCGATAACGATGCGTATGGTGCCGGGTTGCTTGGTTGCGCTGCGCCGCGGCCAATGGTCGCCCGCGTTGTGGGCTACCGGTACCACGGGACAACCCGCGGCCGACGCGATCATGGCGCCGCCGGGCGCGTAATGGCCTACCTCTCCCGGCGCCACCCGGGTTCCTTCGGGAAACACGATGACCCACAGGCCCTCGTCCCGGATTCGCGCGCGGCCCTGGCGAATGACAGAGCGGATTCCCTTCGCCCCCCTGGCCCGATCGACGCCGATGGCGCGCATGCTTGCCAGGCCCCAGCCGAAAATCGGGACGAACAACAATTCCCGCTTCAGCATCCAGGTCTGCCGTGGGAACAGCAGCGCCTGCACGATCGTGTCAAAGGCCGATGAGTGTTTCATCAGCACGACGCACGGGCCGGCCGGCAGGTTTTCCCGGCCGCTTGCCTCCCAGGAAACTCCGCACAGGACGCGCAGCAGCCACAGGTTTGCCAGGGCCCAGCAACGCACCGCGAAGAAATAACGTATCCGGTGGGGCAGCGGCCACAGAACAACGGCCCAAAGGCTGCCGGCCATGGTGTTTGCGACCAGCAGTGCGGTAAACAGCAGGCCCGAAATCCGTCTCATTCCACGGACCGAAGCAGCCACCCGGTGAATTCCGCCAGGTCGTCGAATACGGGAACGGCGCCTCCGGGTGGCAGCCGCTGCTCGGTGGCCGCACCGAAGCCGGTGCGCACCAGCGCCGGGCGGGCCCCGGCCGCGGAGGCGGCTTCAAGATCGCGCATCGAATCGCCCACCATGTACTCGCCGGCAACCGGCAGCCCCACGGCGGCCTCGATCCGTTCCAGCAGGCCCGGAAGCGGCTTGCGGCACCGGCAGCGGTCGGCCGGCGTGTGCGGACAATGGAAGACACCCGCCAGCCCGCCTCCGGCTTCGCGTACCGCGGCTTCCATCCGGGCGTGAATGGCATCGAGCTCCCCGGGGGTCAGATATCCTCGGCCGATGCCGGATTGATTGGTGGCAACGGCTACGGCAAGCCCTGCTCGGCACAGGCTGGCGATCGCTTCAATGCTGCCCGGCAGGGGACGCCACTGGTCCACCGAGCGTATGTAGTCCAGGCGCTCTTCGTTGATCACCCCGTCGCGGTCGAGAATTACCAGCCGGTTACGCAGCGGGGCTCTTGCCACGGGCGGCTAGCTTCGGCCGGGAAGAAGCGAGAAATCGGCGAGCTGCAGCAAGGTCTCGCGGATACCGGCCAGCAGGGCAAGACGGTTGGCCCTCAATGCGTCGTCCTCGCTCATCACCATTACCTTGTCGAAGAAGGCCGCCAGCGGCCGACGCAGGGAGGCCAGCAGCTCCAGCGCGCCGGCGTAATCGAAGTCGTCCAGCCGCTGCCGGTACTGAGGCAGCAGCAGCAGGTACGAGGCGCGCAGCGTCTGTTCTTCCGGTTCCCGCAACAGCGAGGCGTCGACGCCTGCGGGCCCGGGGCCGGAGGCGGAGCGCAGAATATTTGCGATCCGCTTGTTGGCGGACGACAGGTCGGCGGCTGCGGGCCTTGCAAGAAAGGCGTGCAGCGCCAGCAGCCGGCGGTGGAAGTCCAGCGGCGAGGCCGGTGACCGGGCGCGAACCGCCGCAAACAGCTCGGCGCTCACCTCGACGGTATCCGCCTCGGGGTGCAGGCCGTCGAGATACCAGGCCCGCAGACGCTCCATGACGAACCCGTAGAGTTCGTCGACCAGGCTCTGGGGATCCTCGTTCGCGGCCGGCTGCAGGGCCAGGGCTTGTCCGAGGCGCCCCGGCAGGTCCAGGTCGATACCGCCCTCGATGCAGATTCGAAGCGTCGCCAGGGCGGCGCGACGCAGACCGAAAGGATCGCTCGCGCCCTTCGGCCGCCGACCGATAGCGAAAAGCCCGGCCAACATGTCCAGCCGGTCGGCCAGCGCCAGCGCCCTCCCGCCAGGGCCTGCCGGAATGGCGTCGCGGGCATGGCGCGGCGCGTAATGTTCGCCCACGGCGCTGCATACGTCCTCGTCTTCGCCGTCGTGACGGGCGTAGTGCTCGCCCATGACGCCCTGCAGGCCGGGAAACTCGCCCACCATCCCGGTCAGGAGATCCGCCTTGCACAACAGCGCCGCCCGCTCGGCAGTTGCAGCCTCCGCGCCGGTCTCGGCCGCCAGCTCCGCGGCCAGTTTCACAAGCCTCCCGGTCCGGTCGCCCAGCGAACCCAGGCCCTGCTGGTAGCGAACCCTGCCCAGCCCGTCAGTCCGCCCGGCCAGCGGTTCGGAGCAGTCCCGTTCAAAAAAGAAGTCGGCATCCTTCAGGCGCGCGCGGACCACGCGCTCCGCGCCCGCGCTGACCGCCGCGGGGTCGCGGCTTTCCAGGTTGCTGATGAGCACGAAACCCGGCGCCAGCCTGCCGGAATCGTCGCGCACGGGAAAGAAGCGCAGGTGCTCCTGCAGCGAAGCCACGATCACTTCGTCGGGGAGGTTCAGGAAGCGCTCCTCGAAGCGGCCGGTCAGGGCCACCGGCCATTCCACCAGGCCGGTGATCTCGTCCAGTAGCACCGCGCTGCTTACCAGCGACCCCCCGAGCCGGGCCGCTTCTTCCCCGGCCAGGCGCAGGATTGCATCCCGGCGCTCGCCGAAGCCTGCAATCACCTTGCCCCGGTCGCGCATCACGGCGGCGTAGTCGGTCGCCGATGGCAGGCTCAGCCGCTTCTGCCCCATGAAACGATGGCCGCTGCTGCGCCGGCCGCTGCGCCGGCCGAGCAGCCGGCCCGGAACGACCCGCTTGCCGTGCAGCATGACGACCCAGTGCACCGGCCGTATGAACTCTTCGTCTCCGGACCCCCAGCGCATGGCCCTGCCCACCGGAAGGCGTGTCAGAGCGCGCGCGGCGATCTCGGGCAGCAACGACGCGGCCGGCTTGCCGGCCCGGCGCCCGCGATACATGAGCCACTCGCCCTTTTCGGTGCGCAGAATCTCGAGGTCCTCCGGGCGGCAGCCGCAGGATTCGGCAAAGCCCTCGGCGGCCCGGCTCCAGTCGCCGCAGGAGCCACGCGCCGCGGCCAGCGGCGGTCCGCGCTTCTCCACGACCCTCGGCGGCTGGCGCGTCGCCAACTCGCGGACCACGACCGCCAATCTGCGCGGCGTAGCAAAAGAATCCACCTCATCGAACTCGAGGCCGGCCTCCTCCAGCCCTTGACGGAATTCGCTGCGGAGAGCCCTGTCCAGCCCGCGCAGCGCCTTCGGCGGCAGCTCCTCCACGCCAATCTCCAGCAGAAAATCGGAACGCGCGGGCACGGCCGCCTACTCCCCGGTCTCAAGCAGGGGGAAGCCCATCGCTTCCCGCGATTCGACGTAGCCTTGCGCAACCGCGCCGGCCATTTCCCGCACCCTCAGGATGTAGCGCTGCCGCTCGCTCGTGGATATGGCGCGTCGCGCGTCGAGAAGATTGAAGGTGTGCGAAGCCTCCAGCACCTGTTCGTAGGCGGCGAGCGGAAGCCGCTCGGCGGTCAGCCGCGCGCACTCGCGCTCGCAGCTCTCGAAGCGCCCGAAGAGCAGGTCGATATCGGCCAGTTCGAAATTGAACTTCGACATCTCCACTTCGTTCTGGTGATAGACGTCCCGGTACAGCACTTTCCGCCCACGGGCCGACCACAAGAGGTCGAAGACGCTGTCCACACCCTGCAGATACATCGCCAGGCGCTCCAGTCCATAGGTGATCTCGCCGGTGACCGGCCGGCAGTCCAGTCCGCCGGCCTGCTGGAAATAGGTGAACTGCGTGACCTCCATGCCGTTCAGCCAGACTTCCCAGCCCAGCCCCCAGGCGCCCAGCGTCGGCGATTCCCAGTTGTCCTCCACGAAGCGCACGTCGTCGGTCTCCAGGTCGATGCCCAGCTGGCTCAACGATTCAAGGTACCAGTCCTGAAACTTCTCGGGAGACGGCTTCATGACCACCTGGTACTGGTAGTAATGCTGCAGCCGGAACGGGTTGTCCCCGTATCGGCCGTCGGTCGGCCGTCGGCTTGGCTGCACGTAGGCGCTGTTCCAGGGCTCCGGCCCGAGCGCCCGCAGGAAGGTGGCCGGGTGGAATGTGCCTGCGCCCACCGGCTGATCGAGCGGCTGCATGATGACGCAGCCGCGCCCGGCCCAGTACGCCTCCAGTCTCTGGATCAGCGTCTGGAAGTCTGCCGGCCGCTTGCGCCCCGCCACACTAATCGTTTCGTCCGAAAACTGCCACGCTTACCACGCAGCGGGCCGGTTCGCCGCCCAGGTTATGGGTAAGGCCCAGGGTGGGCGACGGTAATTGCCGGTCGCCGGCGCGGCCCAGAAGTTGCAGATACACTTCGTAGGCCATGCGCAGTCCCGATGCGCCGATCGGGTGCCCGAAGCACTTCAGCCCCCCGTCAATCTGGCACGGCGTCGCGCCATCGCGATCAAAGGCGCCGTCAAGGACGGCCCGCCAGCCCTGGCCCTCTTCGGCGAAGCCCAGATCTTCCATCGTGACCAGTTCGGTAATCGAAAAACAGTCGTGGACCTCCATGAGGTCGATCTCGTCAGGCGCGCTGCGCACGCCGGCTTCCTCCAATGCCCGCTGTCCGGCCAGGCGGCCGCAGTGGATGTAGCTTCCGTTCCATCCTTCATGGCCCGCCTCCGAGCCGTTGCTCACCGCAAGCTGCAGGGCCTTGACCGTGACGATCTCCGTCTTGCCCAGCTCACGGGCGATTTCCGGGCGCGTGACGATCGCGCAGGCGGCCCCGTCGCTGACGCCGCAGCAGTCGAACAGTCCCAGCGGCTCCGCCACCATGGGGGCGCCGATGATGGTGTCGAGATCGACCGCCCGGCGCAGGTGCGCCTTGGGATTGATGGCGCCATTCAGGTGGCTCTTCCAGGACACGTGCGCCATGGCGCGCTTCAGGTCCTCGCCCTTTACCCGGTGCTCGGCGCTGTAGGCTGACGCCAGTTGGGCGAAAGAGCCGGGCGAACTGGTGTTGGGGCGCCATTGCTCGGTAAAGGTGCCCGGCGTGCCGACCGGCAGGCCGCCGTAGCCGGTGTCCTTGAGTTTTTCCACGCCCAGGGCCAGCGCGATGTCGCAGGCGCCCGCGGCAACCGCGTAGACCGCGCCCCGCAGCGCCTCGGTGCCCGTGGCGCACATGTTTTCCACCCGGGTGACCGGGATGTTCTTCAGCCTCAGGGCATTGGCCAGCGGCAGGGCCGACTTGCCCACGCTGGCGTCGTCGAAATAGCAACCGAACCAGGCGGCGTCCAGATCACCCGCCTCCACCCCGGCGTCCGCCGAGGCCTCCCGGAACGCTTCCAGCATCAGGTCCTCGGCGTCGCAATCCCAGCGCTCGCCGAAGCGCGAGCAGCCCATGCCCACGATCGCCACCTTGTCGCATATGCCCGTCATCAGGCCTTCTCCTCGTTGGGCGCCGGCGCGCCCTTCCAGAAATACCGCCGGTAACCTCTGTGCGAGTCTATCGCGTGAATCCGGAACACGAACCTCAGGCGCAAGCCTACCTGCATCTGCTTCAGCGGGCACTCGGTGAACTCCATCAGCACGCGCGCGCCGCTTTCCGTCGACGCCAGACCGTACTGCAGCGGCGGATGCGGGGTGTAGGCTAGCCAGTCCTGCGTAAAGGAGGTGACGGTACCCGGCTCGTCGGCAAGCAGCACCACTTCCTGCTCGCCCTCGGCATTGCAGTCCGGGTTAACGCAGCGCCCGCTGCGCGGGAACTGGACCGTATGGCAGACGGAGCAGCGGCCCCCAGCAAACCCGGTCAGCTCGGCACGGTGCCGGTCGAAGACGCTGAGCTGGGTCTTGGCGTCCGCTTCGGCCCGCATGCCGAAATCCATCGGCAGCAGGCCGCTGAAATTCAGGTACTTGGTGTAGGCGCTCTCCGGCCGTGGCGGCGACAGCGCCAGACGGTGGGCGTTGCGCTGCTGCCACTGGGGCAGGTTTCCGGTGGCTTTCAGCAGCAGGGCGATTCCGCCCTGGGCAAAACCGACCACCAGGACCAGGTCGCCCGGCCGCGATTCCGCCAACGCATCCACCATGAGCAGAAGCGGGTGCGGGGCGCCGGTGTCGCCGACGTCGCCGAGCCGTCCGTCCTGCACCGCTTCGGGCGCCAGGCCCAGCGCCTTCGCCATTGCGGCGGTCATTCGCGCCGGCGCCGCCGGCAGGATCAGGCGGGCCAGTTGCCCCGGCGCCGTACCGGCTTTCTTCAGAACGCCCTGAACCAGCCCGGGGATGATTTCGCGCAAGCCCCGGTCGCGGATCCAGCGCTCTTCCCAGCGGTAATCGAAGTCTTCCCCGCTGCCGCGGAACTGGTCCACGAAGTCCCGCGTCAGCCGGTACTCGGCCACGATGTCGGCGATGGCGCCTTCGCGGCCCAGCAGCAGCGCCGCCGAACCGTGCCCGTATTGCAGTTCCTGCACGCTGGCGGGCTTTGCCCGGCGTGCGTCCGCGGAAACCACAAGAGACTGCCCGTCACCCCGCAGCGCCTCGCACAGGGCCTGCATCCCGGCGTTGCGGGAGTTCCCGAAATCCACCGCGGCCAGTTGCCCGGACAGGTTCAGCGCTTCGCCGATAACGGTTGCGCTTTGCCTGTCCGCAAAGGGGGGCGTCGTCGAGGCGAAGTACAAGCGCCCGACGTCGTCCGTCGAGCGACCGGCCAGGCAACGGCGTGCCGCCTCGACGCCCATGGTGAGGCTGTCCTCGTCCCAGTTGCAGATGCTGCGCGACCCCCGCGCCAGTCCCTTGAGCGCCGGATTGGCCCAGGAATTGGCGGCGAAGATGGCTCCCCGGTCGAGCCGCATGGACGGCACATAGGCTGCCGCGTCGACGATACCCAGCCTGTTCACGACGATCAGCCGCTCCCGGACGAGGTTTCGCGCGCCATGCCGCTAATCAAAGGAAGCGGGGTTGGCGGTCAGTTGTCCCGGGAACAGCCGGTCGGCACGTTCGCGATAGGCGTCCGATACCTCGTCCACCGAATTCAGCTTGCAGCCGGACGAATGCCATATGAGGTGGCCGGGCTGGCCCTGCATGCCCATCCAGCGGAGCCAGGGCGAAAAGTAGGTCGAGGAAAAACTGCTGCGCAGGCTCTCGATGCCGGGATCGGCGAAGTCCTCCCTGCGGCAGAACATGGTCATGGCCTCCAGCCACGGTTGCGGCGCATGCGTCATTCCCCGGCTCGCCATGAGCCATACGTGCGGGCCGGATACCTTCCAGTCCCAGTTCCAGCGCCGAAGTTCGCCGGAGGGATCGATATGCTCCGCGAAGATCATTCCCTCCTTCGTGTAGCGGGCGCCGTCGGGACCGCCCAGGATGTTGGGGCTGACTTCAATCGTCTCGCCGGTATACGGGTTCGTGAACTCGTCGAGCATTTCGTCGGTGGCGGGGTCCTTGAAGAAAGTCAGTGTGCGGCTGCTGATCGAATACTCGCCGCTGCCGAGCGGACGGGGCCAGTAGATTTCCGTACCCTCCAGGTTCAGGATGTGGTTGGGGCGCTCCTCGCCCACCTGGGCATAAATCCGCCCCATGTACCACCAGGGCGAATCCTGCTCCCCAAGGCTCGCCTGAACGCGCAACCAGGCCTTCAGCCAGCCCTCCCTGTCGTCGGCCGCGGGGAAAAACCCGCCCCCGTCGGAAGCGCACGCCTCAATGCTCAGCGCGGTGGCCAGGCCAAGCCCTCCCAGCCCTCCGAGCATTGCGCGCCGGGACAGGCCGAAAGGCACAGTTGAATTGTCGTGATTCATCCGGATTCTCCGCCGGCCACCAGTACGGGCCGCGCGGCGCCAATGATATAGGCGCTAACCGCCTACTCGGTGATCGGCGGAACGCCGGAGGGCGCCATTCCCTCGTGGTGGTGCACGATGCGCCAGCCGTTCGGTGTGCGCAGAAGCACGTCGGTGATGCGAACCCGCCCGGAAGTCGCATTGGGCGGCTCGTAGGTGAATGCCAGCCAGTAGCGCGCCACGGCGACGTCGTCGTATACGTCCAGCTTCAGAGGATCGATGCTGATGCTCAGGCTGCCTCGCGCCATCGACTGCGTCTTGTCGCGCTCATGAAAGGCTTCGCGCTCTTCCTTGCCCTCGATCAACTCGGGTTCGAAAAGGTCCCAAAGCGTGCAATCGTCGTGCAGCAGGTCTTCCATGCCCTGCACGTCGCGCCCCGCAAAGGAATCGAATACCCCCTGGATCAGGTTCCAGATCTCATGCTGTCCCGCCCGCCTGTTCATTTGAGTTCTCCGGTTCGCAAAGCAAGTCTAACCTCCACCGTCCGGTCCGCCGCACGCAAATTCTTCGCCGAAACACTGGACCTGGCGGGGTGATACCCGCTACAATAGCGGGCCGTGCCGCGGGAGGGAGCCCCCGGCGCTGGTTTCGGTCTGTCCCCAGGTTATTTCAGGCGCATTCTGGCGCGCCAATCGGGTGTGGGTGTGGGCGACCGGCGCGGGGCAAACTGCCGCTCCCCTGGAGAAACTTATCCGGCATTTGGGGGCCGAATCGCAATGAAAGTATCAGAAGTTCTCGCAATGATCGAGGAAAAGGGCGTGAGGTTTGTCGACCTCCGCTTCACCGACACCCGGGGCAAGGAGCAGCACGTCAGCGTGCCCGCGAGTGTTGTCGACGAGGAATTTTTTGTTTCAGGGAAGATGTTTGACGGGTCTTCCATCGCCGGCTGGCGGGGAATCGACGAATCCGACATGGTCCTGATACCCGAGGCGGCTACGGCCGTCGTCGACGTATTCGCCGAGGACACGACGCTGCTTCTGCGCTGCGACGTATACGAACCGGTCACGATGCAGGCCTATGCACGCTGCCCGCGGCTGACCGCGAAGCGGGCGATCGAATACCTGCGCTCCACCGGCATCGGCGACGATGCCAATTTCGGGCCGGAGAACGAGTTCTTCATCTTCGACGACGTGCGCTACGGTTCCTCGCTGGAGAGCGCCTCGTACCATGTGGACTCGATCGAGGGAAGCTGGAACTCCACGCGCGAATTCGAGGAAGGCAATTACGGTCACCGGCCAGGCGTGAAAGGCGGTTATTTCCCGGTTCCCCCGGTGGATTCGCTGCAGGACATCCGCTCCACGATCTGCCTGGCGCTTGAGGACCTGGGTCTGCCCGTGGAAGTACATCACCACGAGGTGGCGACGGCCGGCCAGGGCGAGATCGGAGTGCGTTTCAACAGCCTTGTGACCAAGGCCGACCAGGTGCAGATTCTGAAGTACGCGGTCATGAACACGGCCCATCAGTTCGGCAAGACGGCCACCTTCATGCCCAAGCCCCTGGTCGGCGATAACGGCAACGGTATGCACGTTCATCAGTCGGTCATCAAGGACGGCAACAACGTCTTCACGGGCGACGGCTACGGCGGGCTGTCCGAGGCCGGCATGTATTACATCGGCGGCATCCTCAAGCATGCGCGCGCGCTGAACGCTTTCACCAACCCGGCCACGAACAGCTACAAGCGGCTGGTGAAGGGCTTCGAGGCGCCGACGCTGCTGGCCTACTCGGCCCGCAACCGCTCGGCCGCGGTGCGTATCCCGTTTGTGGCCGATTCCCGGGCGCGCCGGGTTGAAGTGCGGTTCCCGGACAGCATGGCCAACCCGTACCTCGCGTTCGCGGCCATGCTGATGGCGGGCATCGACGGCATTCAGAACAAGATTCATCCTGGCGACCCGGTGGACAAGGACTTGTACGACCTGCCCCCCGAGGAAGAGGCGGGGCTGCCGACCGTGGCGTTTTCGCTGGAGGAGGCGCTCGACGCATTGCGCGCCGACAACGATTTCCTCAAGGCCGGCGATGTCTTCACCGACGACCTGCTGGAAGGCTACATGGAACTCAAGGAAGAGGAGTGCACCCGCTTGCGGGCCACCACCCATCCGGTCGAGTTTGAGATGTACTACAGCCTGTAATACCTCTTAAAACGCTACAAGACGGAGTCCAGGGAGGACCATGAAAAAAGGGTTGGCGGGCCTGCTGTTGATGGCGGGCCTGCCACCCGCGTTGCAGGCGCAGGAGATCTGGCGCCATGTGGATGAGAGCGGTACCGTGCGTTATGCGGACCGGCCCTTTGCCGACGCTGTCCCGGTGGAATTGCCCGAGACGGCCCGCTGGGCCGGGCGAGCCGCTGATGTGCCCGGCAATGAGGAGCGCGAACCGAAAGCGTCCGGACCACGAGCAGGGGCAGGTCCCGAACTTGCGATTGTGCAGCCCGCTCCGGAAGAGACAGTCCGGGGATCCGGCGGCGCGCTCCATGTCACGGTCGCCGCGGGCCGGGAGTTCGAGCCCGGAAGCCGCCTGGTCCTGGAGCTGGACGGTGTGGAGACCGAATGGCGCGGCGAGCCGCCGACAGTGACGCTCTA
Organism: Gammaproteobacteria bacterium; assembly: GCA_009838035.1. NCBI lineage: Bacteria > Pseudomonadati > Pseudomonadota > Gammaproteobacteria > Gammaproteobacteria bacterium. The sequence goes on along the minus strand of VXSK01000012.1, from coordinate 41,006 downwards.
CGAGGTATGGCGGGGCGAACATCGCTTGCGCGCCCGGCTGTTTGACCAACGGGGCAGGGAACTTGCCTCCAGCGAGGAAATCCGCTTCTACAAGCGGGAACCGTCGGTCGCAAGACCGGGGGAGCGAACTCCCGGAGACGGCCGGCCCCAGAACCAGTAGCGAATTCCGACGGTCGATCCCGTAACGCTCAGCCGGAAAGCGGACTGTCCTCGACGCCGGGTTGCAGGTTGAGCGCCCCGGTGAGTTCGCTCACGTTGCCGATACCGTGCTCGGCAAGGTATTCGGCAATGCCCGCGTTGATCTTTCTGCACACCAGCGGATCGTAGAACAGCGCGGTTCCCACGCCGACCGTGGTGGCGCCGGCCAGCAGGAACTCGATCGCGTCGGCGGCATTCATGACGCCGCCCTGGCCGATGATGGGCGCGTCATACTTTCGCGCGACCTGGTAGGTCTGGTAGACCTTCAGAAGCGCCAGTGGTTTGATGGCCGGCCCCGACAGGCCGCCCTGCACGTTTCCGATCACCGGGCGGCGGCTTTGCGCGTCGATCGCCATGCCCATCAGCGTGTTGATCACGGCCAGGCCGTCGGCGCCTGCTTCCAGGCAACGCCGCGCATTCTCGGCGATATCGGTCTGGTTCGGCGAGAGCTTTGCGATCAGCGGCTTGGAGGTCGCTGCCCGGCACGCCTCCACCACGCGGGCGGACATGTCCGGATCGTTGCCGAAAGCCACGCCGCCCTCGCGCACGTTGGGGCAGGAGATATTGATCTCCATGCCCTGCATCGGCGTATCGTCAAACCGCCGCGTCACTTCGGCGTACTCTTCGACCGTGCTGCCGCAAATGTTCGCGAACCAGCAGGTTTCGTCGTAGTCGAGTCCGGGCGCAATGTCGCGAACGACCGCGTCCACGCCGGGATTCTGAAGACCGATGGCGTTGAGCATCCCGCCGGGGGTTTCCCAGAGGCGGTGGCCCTTGTTTCCCAGGCGCGGCTTCAGCGTCGTGCCCTTGCAGACAATGGCTCCCGCGTCGGCATTGGAGAAACCTTCGACGCGCGTGTACTCGTCGCCGAAGCCCACGCAACCGGACAACAGCACGATCGGCGAGTTCAGCCGCAGTCCGCAGAAATCGACCGAGAGCGGGGAGCTGTTCATGCCGCCGCCACCGGCACTTCGTCTTCGGACTTCAGCGGCCGGCTCAAGAGCGCCTTGAGCACCTTTCCGGGGTCCCGTCCCCGGTGCAGCACCTGGTAGACCTGTTCCGAAATCGGCAGGTCCAGGTCGAGGCGGCGCGACAGGCGATGCACGGCGTCGGCGGCATAGAGTCCTTCGGCGACCTGTCCGAGTTCCTCCAGCGCCTTCTCGACCGGCGTGCCTCGCGCCACCTTCAGCCCCAGCCGCCGGTTGCGGGACTGATCGTCGGAGCAGGTCAGCGCCAGGTCGCCCAGGCCCGCCAGACCCATGAAACTGCTGGCGCGCCCCCCCAGGGCCACGCCCAGGCGCACGATCTCCGCCAGACCACGGCAAAGCAGCGCCGCCCGGGCATTGGCGCCGTAACCGAGGCCGTCCGACAGGCCGGCCCCAATCGCGATCACGTTCTTTGTGGCGCCGCCCACCTCGACGCCGGTCACGTCGCCGGAAACATAGGCCCGCACTGCGCCCGAATTGAGCTTCAGCGCCAGCCAGCCGGCCAGTTCGGCGCTCCCGGAAGCCACCGTAATCGCGGCAGGACGCCCGGCGGCGACTTCGGTGGCGAATGTGGGGCCTGAGACCGCCGCCAGCGGGAAATCGGCGCCGAGCTCCTCGGCCGCCACCTGGTGCGTAAGCAGCCCGCTTTCGACCTCCAGGCCCTTGGAGGCGCAGCACAGCCGCATGCCGCGCGTGAGCAGCGGCTTGAGGCGGCGGAAAGTCCCCCGCAGGGCCGAGCTGGGCGTCACAAGCAAGACGCACTCGGCGCCCCGGACGGCGGTTTCCAGTTCCTCCATGGGCTGAACGCAGCTCGGGAGGGAAACGCCGGGAAGGTTGCGCTTGTTTTCCCGGTCCGACAGCAGATTCGCGACATGCGTGCGGTCAATGTCCCAGAGCTTCGCGGGCCAGCCGGCCTTGCCCAGGTGAACCGCCAGCGCCGTGCCCCATGCGCCGGCGCCGATTATCGCGAACATGGAATTCGGCGGACTATTTCCGCCGGCCCCGCCCAACGATCACCGGCAGGTTGTCCCGCTGCCAGGCGGCCAGCCCGCCCTTCAGGCAGAACACCTGTTCGGAACCCTTCTTGCGCAGTTCCTGGGCCAGGCGGCCGCTGGCCGAGCCGTTGTCGCACACCAGCAGCACCGTCTTGCCGGACTTGAACTTCGGCGCCGCCGGCACGTCCACGGCGCGAATATTGCGGGCATTGGGAATATGGCCCTGGCCGAAGGCTTGCGGCTCCCGTAAATCGAATATGGCCGCGCCCTTGTTGATGGCCTGTATCGCAACGTCGGGGGCCAGCGCGCTCACGCCCAGAGCCCGCAGGCGCACTTCGTTGAACAGCGCGGCCAGCAGAGTGCCCACCACGCCCAGGCTGAGCCAGGGGTGGGCGGTTGCGAATTCGATCAGACGTCCCATTTCAGCGAAGAAATTATAACGAGACCGATATAATTTCCGCGCCGCCCCACCCCATTCCGCAGCAATCGTCTCATCGTCAAGCCGAGTTCCTTCGCCGCAATGAGAGGCGCCATCGCAAGCCTTCTAGCGATCGCGATCCCGATCCTGGCCGCCGCACAGGATACCGGCGGAGACCGGGAACTGGCCCTACTGCTCGGGCGCATCGAGGCGATCGAGCAGGAGCTCGACCGGGACATGCGGGCGAAGAGTCAGGCGGAGGCCGAACTCAGGGATGCGGAAACCGAAATCGTGCGCCTGCGGGAAGAGTCCACCGAAGTGGAGCGGCAACTCGCAACCGGCCGGCAGAAACGGTCCCGGCTGGCGGCGGATCTGACCCGCAACGCAGAGGACCGCCGCCAGGCCCGACAAGCCTTGACGACCTCAATGCGACTTGCCTGGCGCTCCGGCAACCAGGAAGAGTTGAAGGCGCTCCTGGGCGGCGACAGCGCCGGAGAAGTGGACCGCCGGTTGGCCTGGGCCGGTATGCTGATCCAGTCCTGGGCGCAGCGGGCCGGGGCTTCGGCCCGGTTGGCGGGAGAGAGGCGCTCGTTGACCGAGGAATCCGGCAGCTTGGAGCAGGAGCTGGAGGAACTGCAATCTCGAAGGGCCGGGCAGATTCGCAGGCTGGAACAGGCCGCGGCCCGGCGCAGGTCCACTGTTGCGGGGCTTGCCAGGCGTATAGGCGCGGCCGGAGAAGAGATTGAGAGGCTCAGGAGCCGGGCGGCCACGTTGGCCTCCCTGGTCGAGAACCTGGGGGAAGTGATCGAGGAGCACCCGCCGGCTGCCCTGCCCTCGATCACCGCTGCGCGCGGTCAATTGTCCTGGCCGGTCGACGGTCGCGTTGTGAGGCGTTTCGGGGCCGGCCTGGGCGCCGGCCGGGCAAGCTGGGACGGCATCCTTCTCGAGGCCGCCGAGGGCGCCGAAGTGCGGGCGCCGCACGCCGGACGAGTGGTGTTCGCGGACTGGGTGAGGGGGTTGGGGTTTCTGCTGGTGCTGGATCACGGAGAGAACGTTCTGAGCCTGTATGCATACAATGACCGCCTGGTGGGCAGGAAGGGCGAAACGGTGGACAAGGGACAGGTGATCGCCCATGCCGGGAGTTCCGGCGGCCGTCCGCAACCCGGCCTTTATTTCGAAATTCGCCGCAACGGCAAGCCCGAGGATCCGGTTCGATGGCTGAGCAGGTAAGGGCGGGAGGCATGAGCGGCGCGGAGAAGGCCATCGGCCTCTACACCGTCGTTCACAAGGAAGCGCGCCGCATCGTGCGGATCTGGGTGCAGACGATTGTCCCGCCGGCGATCACCATGTCGCTGTACTTCATCATTTTCGGACAGTTACGCGAGCGGATCGGCTCCATGTCGGGCTTCGACTACACCCAGTTCATCGCCCCCGGACTGATCCTGATGTCGGTGATAACCAATTCCTACGGCAACGTCGTGGCCTCGTTCTTCGGCGCCAAGTTTCAGCGCCACCTTGAGGAAATGCTGGTGTCGCCCCTGCCCAACTACATCATCATCCTCGGTCATGCCGCCGGAGGAGTAATGCGGGGCCTGATCGTGGGCCTGATCGTAACGATAGTCGCCATGGGCTTTACCGATCTCGAAATTCGCCATCCCCTGATCGTCGTGTTCACCCTTTTCTGCACCGCAATCACGTTTTCGCTGGGCGGCATGATCAACGCCATCTTCGCGCGCAAATTCGACGACGTGTCGCTGATTCCGGCTTTCGTCCTTACGCCGCTGACCTACCTGGGCGGCGTGTTCTACTCGGTGGACCTGCTCCCGGGGATATGGCGGACGCTCAGCCTCTTCAACCCCATCCTCTACATGATCAACGCATTTCGCTACGGGATGATCGGCACGACGGATGTCGATCTGAACACCGCTTTCGTCATGATGGGCGTGTTCGTGTTTTTCCTGTTCGGAGTGTGCGCCGTGCTGATCCGCAAGGGCGTAGGCATCCGCGAATAACCTGGCGCTTCAGGCGGCCCGGGCCTCGGGGGCTGGGCGTAGTGGCAGTGCCGGGATGGCGGCGGCGAGCAGCGCTCCGGGACCGGCGTGCGCGCTCACTACAGCGCCCAGTTCGGTCACGTAGCTGGACACCAGGTTCGGGACGTTTTCCACCAGCAGGTCGTGCAGGCGTTGCCCGGATTCCGGACGGTTGGCGTGCGCGACCGCAATCCGCAACGGCCGGCCGGTGGGAAAGCGCTTGAGCACGTAGCGCGCAAAGCGCCTGACGCGGTCGCCCGACCGGCGCTGCACGCCGCATGCCTTCACGGTCCCGTTGCGGCTGATGCCGAGCAGGGCGTCCACCTTCAGCAAGTCACTGAGCTGCTTGATGCGCGGCGAGATGCGCCCGCCGCGCACGCCGTGGGACAGGTCCTCGATCACGCCGAAGGTGCGGGCGGCCTCCAGCAGGGGCGGTAGCGCCGCAATGATTTCGTCCGCGCCGGCCCCCTGCCGCGCCCATTCGGCTGCGTGCTGAACGATGAGGCCATGGCCGATGGAAACATTGACGCTATCCACGACCCGTACTTTCCCGCCGGTCAATTCCGAAGCCACGCTACGCGTCACATCGGCGGTGCCGCTGACCGCGCCGGCCAGCGTGATCCACACGGACTCGGGGAAATGTCCGGCCAGAAATCCCATGGTTCGTTCCATGTCGCCGCGCGGCGGCGTGGCAGTCTGCGCTCTCTCGCCATGGTCCTCCATCGCCCGCCACAGCCAGTCCGCCGGCAGCCCCAACTCGTCGAGATAGCCTTGCTCTCCCAGGTGGATGCGCAGCGGCGCCGTGGTGATCCGCAGTTCGCTGACCAGTTCCGCGGGGATGTCCGCGCCGCTGTCGCAACCGATGGGAACTCCCGAACCGTTCAGCAGCGCGAACTGGACGTGCATGTCGTCGGCCTTCTCGCTGCTGACTTCGCCGTGCTCCTGGGCGACGGCGAATACCTCGTGCGGCTTGTCCGTGTGTATGTGCAGGCGCACGATGCGGGCGCCGCCGGCCACGACAATGGAATCGCCCAGCGGCTGGATTTCCTCTCGTATACCGGCCGGCGTCAGGTCCTGGCCGGAGATCATGCACTCGGTGCAATAGCGAAATTCCGATTCCTCGCCCGGATCGTGCGCCCGTGCGGCGCCCGCCAAGGCTCTTGCCGCGCCGGCAAACTCGGCCGCCTCGGCGCCGCGCCCGGTCCTGACGAGCTTCTCGATACCGCCCAGCAGGTGCGCCAGGCCTGCGCCGCCTGCATCGACCACGCCGGCGCGCCGAAGCACTTCGAGCTGTTCCGGGGTTTTCTGCACGGCGTCGTCGGCCGCTTCCCGGGCGGCCGCCAGGAGGGCGGTGAGCTCGCCCTCGGGCGAAACGTCAAGCGCGCCGATGCCGACCGCGCTCATCACGCTCAGGATCGTTCCCTCGCGGGGATTGCTGAGGCCGTTGCGGGCGGATTCGGCCGCCGCCTTCAGCCCCAGCGCGACGTCGCGGGTATCCAGGCGTGCCTTGTTCTCCCAGGCGTCGGCCAGTCCCTGCAGGAACTGCGCCAGGATCACGCCGGAATTCCCCCGCGCGCCGTACAACGCTCCCCTGGCCGCGGACTGGGCCACCTCGCCGGCGCTCCGCGACGGGGATTCCGCCAGCGCCAGGATTACGGCCTGCGCCGTATGCGCCATGTTCAGGCCGGTGTCGCCGTCCGCCACCGGAAACACGTTGATGCGATCCAGTTCCTCGCGGCTGTTCTGAAGCTGCAGCATGCCGGCGGTGATGGCGCGCGCCAGCCGCCGCCCATCGAGGTAGTGAATGCCCTTCACCGATCCATCGCCAAAAGGACTTTCTTCCCCTGATAGGCCAGAATCACGCCGTCAGGGGCTATTTCCAGCACCTCCGGGCCGTCATCCAGTTGTTCCCCCACGCGGTAATTCCGTCCATTGATCTGCACGAAACTGCGGCCGCTTTCCGGTCCGTAAAAGAGCATCTGCAGGGTAAGCGACGGCCAGTCCGGCGGCGCCATTTCCAGCGGAAGGCCCTCCGTCGGGTGCGGCGGTTGCGCCGCAGGCGTCGGCTCGCCCGTGGCGACGGGAATCGGGACCTCGGACGCACGCTGTTCCTCACCGGTCGAAGCGGACGGATCAGCGCCGGGGCTTGCGGGACCGAGGGCCCCCGGCTTCTCCGGGCCGGCAATCGTGGCGGGTGCCGGGTTGGGGCCCGACGCGCCGGCTTCGATAGCCGCGGGCATGTCGGACGTGTTGACCGGCGCGGGGAGTGGAGCCGGGGATGGAGGAGCAACCAGGCGCCACGCAAGGAAGACGCCCGCAATGATTGGGGCAACCGCGAACACGGCAATCCAGCGCCCCCGCCTGCCGCCCCGGTTTGCAGGAGGAGGATGTGCGTACACCGGTCGGGCGAACCGGGACCGGCGCTTCTCGGAAAGCTTGAGTGCGTCGAGGACGAAAGACATCGGGTCAGCCGGTCGCGCCGCTCCAGAGCGCCCCCGCCGGCGCGCCCTGGCGCCCGTACACCTCGCGCGCCGCCAGCCGCACGAGCTGCGGCCCGACTTCGTGCTCCTTGCGAACGAAGGCCCCCAGCAGGGCGCGATCGGCCACGACGTTGATGATCCTGGGAATTCCGCGGGAAATCCGGTGCAGGCGCCGCCTTGCGCGGGAATTGAATACCTCGCGGCTTGAACCGGCCACTTTCAGCCGATGCCGGAGATACTCGCCGGTCTCCGCGCGCGACAGCGGCCCCAGGTGACAGCGCGCCGTGATGCGTTGCGCCAGTTGCCGCAGATCCCGTCTCGCCAGCGTTTCGTGCAACTCCGGCTGGCCCACCAGCACGATGCCCAGCAGTTTGTGCCGGGCGGTCTCAAGATTGGTCAGCCGCCGCACTTGCTCCAGCAGGTCCGCGCCCAGCGCCTGGGCCTCGTCCACGATCAGTATCGTCCGCCTGCCGGCGGCATAGGTTCGCAGCAGCTTGCGGTTGAGCGCCGCGCCCAGAGAGGAGGGATTCTCCGCCCAGCGGGGCGTGCGCATCCGCAATTCACGGCATATGGTTTGCAGAAACTCGATGCGTGTAGCGGGCGGATCCAGCACGATTGCGGTGTCGGTCCGTTCCGGCAGGCGTTCCAGCAGGCACCGGACCAGCATCGTCTTGCCGGTACCCACCTCGCCGGTCAGCTGGGTGAAGCCGCCGTTCTCCCGGACCCCGTACAACAGGTGGGCGAGGGCCTCGGCGTGGCGCGCGCTCAGGTACAGGTAGCGCGGGTCGGGCGTAATGCTGAAAGGCCTTTCGCTCAAGCCGTGAAATTGCTCGTACATGGCCGCCAGGTTCCGCCTTGATGTTCCCCTTCGCCCTTATTTCATTGTAGAGGCGCTGTGCGTGCCGCGCATGAAGCCGATCAGCCATTGCAGTCCGCCCGCCCGATCTTCGAAATCCTCGCACGCGGAGCGCATGATCGCCGTCAACTCCCCGATCCGCTCTTGTGCCGCCTGCGCCCCGAAACGCTGCACCCAGGAAGGCAGGTTTGCTCCACCGCCTTGCGGCTGTTGCCGCTGATCGGAATCCCGGTCCGCGAGGTCGTCGCGTATCTGGAACGCCAGGCCGAGGGCGTCGGCGAAAATCTCCAGCGAATGCCTCAGGCGCACGCCCAGATCGGGGCGCACGCAAGCCGGCGCCAGCGCCGCGGCGCGAAATAGAGCTCCGGTCTTGGTGCGATACGCGTGTTCCAATTCCGCGAGATCGGGCCGATCGCCGCCGTTCAGGTCCAGGTCCTGGCCGCCCGCCATGCCCGCCGATCCGGCGCATTCCGTCAGGAGACCGATCAGGCGCACCCGGGCGCCGTCATGGCCGTTCAGCGAGGAGTGGGTTGCCAGGACCTGCCAGGCCAGGGTCTGCAGCGCGTCCCCGACCAGCAGCGCGGTGTCCTCGCCGTACATCTTGTGAATGCTGGGTTTGCCGCGGCGGAAGTCGTCGTCGTCCATGCAGGGCATGTCGTCGTGCACAAGCGAATAGCAATGAATCAGTTCGATTGCAACGGCCGGCGCATCGACGAGCGAGTCCGGGACGCCGGCCGCTTCGGCGGCCGCATAGCAGACCAGCGGCCTCAGGCGCTTTCCGCCTCGCAGGACCGCTTCGCGCATTGCGCCGTGCAATCGCCCGGGCGTTGTCGCCGCGCTCGGCAGCACGCGCTCCAGCAACGCGTTGGCGCGAGCCTGGTAGCCGGTCCGCCTTTGTTCAAAGGTCTTGCTGGAGTCCATGCTGGCGTCGGGTGGTCATGTCGCGCGCTGCCTGCCGCTACGGGGCGACTGCTGAGGAAGGAACGAATTTTATGTCGCGCCCGCCTGCTGTTCTCCTAAAATCTTGCAAGGAGATTTTCGGCCGAGGTAGTGCCGTGTCAAGCGAGGATGTCATGCAGGGTAGCGCCATCGCGCACCCCAACGTAGCGCTGGTGAAATACTGGGGCAAGCGGCCGGCTCGCGGCAACCTGCCGGCCATGGGGTCGCTGTCGCTGTCGCTGGGGTTTCTGTCGACCCGCACCACGGTGCGCTTTGACCCGGCCGAGGGGCAGGACGCGCTGACGCTGAACGGGCGCCGAAACTCCAGGGACCTCAAACGGATGCAGGACTGCCTGGCGCCCCTGCGCCGCCGGGCCGGCAAGTCCGGGTCCGCGACGGTGGACTCGCGTAATGACTTTCCCACCGGTGCGGGCCTGGCTTCGTCCGCCTCCGGGATGGCGGCGCTGGCCCTCGCCGGCGCATCGGCGCTCGGCCTGGCGGAAGACCTTGATCTGGTCGGGCGGTCGGCAATGGCGGGTTCGGGGTCCGCGCCCCGTTCGCTGCATGGCGGAATCGTGTTGCTGTCGATCGATCCGGAAGGAAGCTGGTCCTGCAAGTCGCTGCTTCGGCCGGAGGAATGGCCGCTGAGAGTTGCGGTGGCCGTTACGCAAACCGGACCCAAGCAAACGGACTCCCGCACGGGCATGGAACTCACCCGGCGCACCTCGCCCTTCTACAGGGCCTGGCTCGGAAGCCAGCAGGCCGATCTTGAGGACGCCCGCCGCGCCGTGGCTCAACGTGACTTCGGGCGCCTCGCCGAACTGTCCGAAGGCAATTGCCTGAGAATGCACGCCGCCGCCATGGGCGCTACGCCCCCCCTGGTTTATTTCAATGGCGCTACCGTGGAGTGCCTGCACCGGATCAAGGCCCTGGCGCGCGACGGCCGGCCGGTATTCTTTACCGTGGACGCTGGCCCCCAGGTCAAGGCGGTCTGTCTTCCGGACGTGCTCGATGAAGTATGCGATGCGCTGGGCCAGGTTCCCGGAGTGCAACAGGTGCTCGGAGGAGAGCTGGGCGGCGGCGCGCGGCTCGTTTCGGGTTAACGCCGCCCGATGCCGGTTTCCGGAATCCAGGCACGGGCGCCAGGCAAGCTGTTTCTTGCCGGCGAGTACGCGGTGCTGCTGGGTGCGCCGGCCATTGCCTGCGCGGTCGGGCGGCATGTTCAGGCCAGCTTTCTTTCCGGCGATGCCCCCGAGGATCCCGAAGCCGCGCGCTGGCGATTGGCGGCCCGGGAAATACTGCTAAAGCACGGATTGGACCCGGCGCCGGCCGGCCGGCCGCTTGAAATCGACAGCAGACCGCTGTACTCGGACGGCGGAATCAAGCTGGGCTTCGGATCCAGCGCCGCCGTGGCCGTAGCGGTAACCGGCTTGCTGCTCGCCGCGCAGGACCAGGACCGCCGGTCAGGCACCGACGACCGGCTGCGCATCGCCGATCAACTGCACCGGGCGCTTCAGGGCCCGGGAGGCAGCGGCGTGGACGTGACGGTGAGCCTGCACGGAGGAGTGATTGCGGTGGAAGGTGATCGGGTAGAGCGCCTGCACTGGCCCGAGGGCCTTTATTGCGAAGTGATCTTCACCGGCCGCGACGCGGACACCGCCCATGCCATCGGGCGATTCCAGGAAGCGCTGCAGGGCGGCGAGGGAGCGCACTTCAGAGCACTGTGCGCCGCCGCGGAAGCGGCCCGGCAGGCCTGGAATCGTAGACCCGAAGCGATTGTCGCTACGGTGCAGGAATATGCGGCGGCGTGGCGGGAATTCGATCGCTGGGCCCGGCTCGGCGTTTTCAGCCGCGAGCATCTGCAATTGGAGAGTCTGGCGCGCGCCGCCGACTGCGTATACAAGCCGTCCGGGTCCGGCGGCGGCGACTGCGGGTTGGCCTTCTCGACCGACCGGGGGAAACTGCTTGCCTTGCGCGAGGCCGCCCGGAAAGCGGGATTCCTGCCGCTTGCGGTCGATCTTGGCGTGGAGGGCTTGCGGGTCCGGCGTCAATCCGATCGCGCGTAGTGCTTTACGCCCTAGTCCGTCACCTCTACCGTAATGACGTCGGACATTACCGGCGGCTCGTGCGGGATGTGCAGGTCGTCGCCCAGCAGCAACTGCAGCGTATGGGTGCCGGGTTCCAATGACAGTTCAACGCTGGTCTGTGCCAGGCCGAAGTGCATGTGGGCGTCGTCGGTGATGATCGGCAGGTCCATGCGCGGCAAGGGGGTATTCACCAGCAGGTGATGATGTCCCGTGTGCTCTCCGATCTCACCGGCAGGCAGCAATCCCATGCCTTCCAGTCCGAACTCCACCGTGAAGGGGGAAGTCAGCGCGGCTCCGTCCCCGGGGGAGACGAACCATACTCGAGCGCCTTCGGGCGAGGGCTTGCGCGGAGGCAGCGCGACTTCGGGCGCCGGCGCCGGCGCGCTCGCCGCATCCGCATCCGGCACGGCCTCATCCTGCGGTTCGGGGCTTCCGCAGGAACAGAGAAGCGCCGCTGCCAGCAGCGTTGCTAAAGTGGTTCTGTTTATGGACAAAGCGCTTGCCTTGGATAAATCGATCATAGCCTGACCTCCCGGGCCATGGGGCACTACAACATGAGATCGCTTGCCGCCGCCCGCTCGTCAAGCAATTCCTCGCCCGTGATGCGTATTTTCTCCTGCGAGAAATTGTCCAGGTCCAATCCCCGCACGATTTCCCAGTCGCCGTCCTCGCAGCGAACCGGAAAGGAGAAGAACACCCCCTCGGGCGAACCGTAACTACCGTCGCCGGGCACCGCCATGCTCACCCAGTCGCCGTCGGGCGTTCCGTGCGCCCAATCCCGCATGTGCTCGATTGCGGCGTTGGCGGCCGAGGCGGCACTGGACGTGCCGCGGGCCTTTATTACGCTGGCGCCCCGCTGTTGCACGGTGGTTATGAATTCTCCCCGCGCCCAGTCCTTCGCGACCAGCGCGCTGGCCGCCTTGCCGTCCACGGTCGCCTGTGACAGGTCCGGATATTGGGTAGCGGAATGGTTGCCCCAGATGGTCATCCGCCTGACAGCGCTGACGTGGTGGCCGGTGCGCGCCGCCAGTTGCGCGCAGGCGCGATTGTGGTCCAGCCGGGTCATGGCCGAGAAATTGCGCGGATTCATGTCCGGCGCGTTCGACGAGGCAATCAGGGCGTTGGTGTTCGCGGGGTTCCCCACGACAAGCACCCTGGCGTGCTCGTCGGCATGCTCGTTGAGCGCTGCTCCCTGTCCTGAAAATATGCGCGCATTCCCGGTCAGCAGGTCGGATCGCTCCATGCCGGGTCCGCGTGGCTTTGCGCCGACGAGGAAAACATAATCGGCGCCGCGGAAACCCTCCTCCAGGCGGTCCGTGGCGACCACTTCCGCAAGTGAGTCGAAGGCGCAGTCCTCGAGTTCCATGGCGACGCCCTCGAGTGCCTGCATTGCAGGAGCGATTTCGATCAGCCGCAACGTGATCGACTGGCCATGGCCAAGGAGTTGTCCCGATGCGATGCGGAACGCGAGCTGGTAGCCGATCTGACCGGCCGCCCCGGTGATGGCGATCTGCGTGGATGCTGACATTTCTCAAATGTTTGAGTCAGAGGACGGGCATTGTATCGCTGACGCATCCATTCGGGGGTCCAGCGGCATCTATGTATCGAGTTTGGAACACGGCGTGAAGCCATTAAAACGAGCCGCCATTGACAGAGAGGATCACAGCGATGAATTACAGAACACCATTTCTCCCCGCCCTTGCCTGCGCGTTCGCCCTCGTAGCAGGGCCGTCCGGCGCCGACGCGATTACAGACGCCGGAACGGCGCCGGGCATGGAACGGTTATCAAGCGACCAGATCGGGGAACTCAAGGAACTGCTGATTGCCCATGGCATTCCACCCGCGCGCCAGTTGGCTGGGGAGATCACCCAGGAATTAACCGGCAGCAACCGCGAGGCCGCAATGGCGGCCCTTTTCCGTCCGCCCGCCGTGCAACCGCAGGGAGCCGCGCCGACGCCCGCTGCAGTTGTTCAGGCCGGGCAAAACCAGTCCGTCGAATCCGCGCGCGCAGTTGCGCCGTACGAAAATTCTTCGCCTCTTCGCAACTTGCTGCGAAAGGTCTTGCGCTTCCTGAATCCCTCCAACTAGAAGGCGACGCTGCGCGGGACTTGCCGCGAGGGACATGCCCTCGCCCCCCGGGCTTTCCGGGCAAGCTTAGTCTTCGCTCTGGTTGATTTCATTCCACAGGCGGATCTGCTCGTTCATCTGGTTCGCCAGTTGTTGCTCCCGGTCCACCGAACCGTCATAACGCCGTACATATAACTCCCTGCGTTCGTCAGTCTTGGATTCCTCGTCCAGAGATTCGAAGTCGTCGTCAAGACACTTCCGATAACCTTCCAACGCCGTCTGAAATTCCCGAAACTCGGCGATCGCGGCCTTGAATTCATCCAGAGTCATTTCCTCCGCGTCAGGCGTCGTAGGCTCGTCGGGATAGTCGCACCCGGCCCAGGCCGTTCCGCTTGCCAGAACCAGAGTCATGACGGAAAGTGTGGCGATACGTTGCATTGTTTCCTCCTTCGAACAGCCTGCTTCCGCGGCGGGCCACGCGGCATTGCCCGTGCGCCGATGGGCCAATAGCGGGCCGTTGGCCGGCCCATTATGCCCGAAGGCCGTGCGCCACAAAATTGACACGACACCAGTGCCGGTGCGCTTACAATTGGCAGCCGCACAGCGCCGCCATCGCGTGGATTCACCGACAGGTCACCCCTCGAAATGCAACCTCTTCGTACCAGCGCGGCGTCCTTCCGGTAGGTCTGTCTCACGGAGCGCGGAGCGCCAATGCAAGGCGCAGTCATCAGGCAACGAATAAAGCGGCTTACCCGGCAGCAGCTTTCGGGCGGACTCCGGGGCGTCGAGCGGGAATGCCTGCGCGTTACGCCGGCCGGCCGGGTCGCGCCTACGCCGCATGGTGAGGAACTCGGGTCTGCCCTGACCCACCGCTACATCACCACCGACTTTGCCGAGGCGCTGCTGGAACTGATCACCCCTCCGGTGAAATCCACCCACGACGTCAGCGACTGGTTGGCGGCGTTGCACGAATTCGTCCTGTCGAAAGTGGACGGCGAACAGCTTTGGGCGCCCAGCATGCCGCCCGCGATATCTTCCGACCGACAACTTTCTCCGGCCCGGTACGGAAGCTCCAATATCGGCATGCTCAAGCATATTTACCGTCTCGGGCTGGCCAACCGCTACGGTCCGCGCATGCAGGCCATCGTGGGCATCCATTTCAATTACTCGCCACCGCCCGATTTCTGGGGGTCGCTGCCGGACCTGGAAAGCCCGCCCTCCGGAATCGTCGCGAAGCGCTCCTCCTGGACCATGGGTCAGATGCGCAACGTGCGCCGGCTCGCCTGGATGCCCACGTATCTGCTCGGCGCTTCGCCGGCGTTTCACGGCTCTCTTTCGCGCGTGCGCACCGCCGACCTGAGGAAGGGGCGCAAGGGCACCCTCTACGCGCCCGACGCGACCTCGCTGAGGATGAGCAGCCTGGGCTACACCAGCGCGTTGCAGGCGGGCCTGGTGATTTCCGCCAACAGCCTTCACGAATACGTTCGCGACCTGGAGGCGGCCGTCCATGCCCGGCATGCGGCGTACGGCAAGATCGGCGTGCGCGTGCGGGGCCGCTACCGGCAATTGTCGGACAGCGTCCTGCAGGTGGAGAACGAGTACTACTCGGCGGCGCGGCCCAAGCGCCGGATTCGCAGGGGCGAGCGCGCGGCGACGGCGTTGCGGCGGCGCGGAGCGGAGTATCTCGAATTGCGGCTGGTCGATGCCGATCCCTTCGAACCGTTGGGCGTCAGCGAAGCATCCATGCGTTTCCTGGAGGCCTTTCTTCTCTATTGCCTGCTGGAGGAAAGCCCTCCGATGGCTGCCGACGAATACCTGGCCTGCGTTTCAAACCTCGACGATACCGCGTGGCGCGGACGCGCGAGGGGCATCCGGCTTATCCGCAACCGTCGACGGATTAGACTGGACAACTGGGGTCTTGAGGTGTGCAGGGCAATGATGCCGGTGTGCGAAGCGCTGGACGGCGGGGCGGGAGGCGAATATTCAGCCGCGCTCAAGGCGGCCCGTGCATCTTTGCGCGACCCGGGGCTTACTCCGGCGGCAAGGGTGCTGGACGAGCTCAGCGATGCGGGCTGGGATCATCAGGCCTGGGGCATGGAGAAGGCCCGCCTGGCCTCGCGTCCTCCCCGGGCGCGGCCCAATGCCGCCAGGCGACGGGCCCTGAAGGACGAAGCGCCGGCCTCGCTCGCAAGGCTGCTGGCCATGGAGTCCGCGCCCGAGCCCCCATTCGACGAGTTCCTGGCCCGGTACCTGGAGAAGGGCTGACCCGATGCCCCCGCTCTGAAAGGCAAGGAACTCATGGGACAGCACTCTAGCCGCAAGCGCCACCCGGCCTCGCTGCCGGCCGACAAGCGGCGCAACATCCGCTTTTCCAAGACGGAAGTTTCCTTAAGGCAGGACGTGCATCAGCTCGGCGGCCTGATTGGCGCCATGATCCAGGATCGGGGCGGCGCGGGACTTTTCGAGGCCGTTGAATCGGCGCGCAGCCTCGCGATTGCACGCCGCAATGGCGACGCCGGCGCGCACGACCGTCTGGAGGAATTGCTGGCCGGCATGGACGACAGCCGGGCCCAGGATGTATCGCGCGCTTTC
Organism: Gammaproteobacteria bacterium; assembly: GCA_009838035.1. Lineage (NCBI taxonomy): Bacteria > Pseudomonadati > Pseudomonadota > Gammaproteobacteria > Gammaproteobacteria bacterium. The sequence continues at coordinate 25,358 of VXSK01000012.1, read as the reverse complement.
GCCACCTGGTTTCAGGCCACGAATACCGCCGAGCAGTTGCACCGGGTTCGCCGCCGCCGCGCCTACCTTTACGACGCCAGCCAACCGCAACGGGGCGGGCCCGAAGCGGTATTTCAGCAGCTTCGCAAGGACGGAACGGATCTGGCGGGTGCTGTCGGGCTGCTGAACACGATCCGGCTGCACCCGGTGTTTACCGGCCACCCGACGGAGCCCACGCCCACAGCGGTGCTGCGTCAACAGCGTGAAATTGCGTTGAACCTTGAGGAACTCAAGAGTTCCGACGCCGCTCCCCGGCAGGTCGATGCCCTGCTGCGGTCGATGCAGCAAAAGATCACGGCGATCTGGCACTGCGAGGAACATCCTCACGAGGAAACCACGATTGCGGCCGAGCTGCAGCAGTTGCTCTATTTCGTGACCGAAGTGATCTACCCGGCATTGCCGGACTTCTACGACTCGTTGACGGAGGCCATGGCAATCGCTTTCGGAGAACAGGCCCGGGACGCGCACATCTCCAGCCTGCTTCGCTTTCATTCGTCCATCGGCGGGGACCTGGAAGCGGACGTGGAAATCACGCCCCGCTTCATCCGGCAACTCTTCGACCGGCAACGGCTGGCGGTTCTGAACCTGTACCGCGAGGAATGCCTGCAGCTTGCCGAGACGCTTACCCATTCGGCCCGGCGAATCGACGCGGGGGGAGAAATACGGCGACGGATACGAGTCTATCGCGAACATTTCCCGGACATATATGCGGAACTCGGGCCGGACCAGCGGGACATGCCCTATCGCCTCCTGCTGCTGCTGATGGCGGCGCGCCTGGAGGCAACGGCGCTGGACAGCGCCTTCCACTATGACTACGAGCACGAGTTGCTGGACGATCTGGAGGTGCTCACCGACGGCCTCATCGAGCAGGGCGGGATGTTCGCCGGAAGCCAGGGCGTGCAGCGGCTGGTCCGGCGCGTGGAAACCTTCGGCTTTCACCTGCTTTCGGTGGAATTTCGCCAGCGGGCCGTGGTCCTGCGCCGTGTTCTCGGGAAGGCATTCGGCGGCAAACGGTGGGAGACTCCCGCGGCCCGGTTGAAGTGCCTGCGCCAGGCGCTGGAGCAGGATCTGGGCCGTCCGGAGGGTCTGGGCAACGAGGGCTTGCGCGCGCTGGCGGTGTTCGACGCCCTTCGTTACCTGAGGGGGCGCTACGGCAGGAAAGCACTGGGCGGTCTGCTGCTGGGCGGCGTCAAGGAGCCGGCGGACGTGCTCGGCGCGCTGCTGCTGGCGCGCTGGGCGGGATTTGAACGGGCCGACGGACACACGCCCCTGGACCTGATTCCGGTGTTCGAAAGCGACATGGACGCCCGCCAATGCGCTCGCGTGATCGGACAGTTGCTGAAGGAACCTGCGTATCGCCGACACCTGGAAAAGCGAAACCGGCGGCAGTTCGTGATGGTGGATCACGCCCGCTCGAGGTTGGTATTCGATCTTCCCTCCGAGCAATGGTCGATCCGCGGGCTGCAGAAGGCTGCGGTCGGGGCGGCAACGGAGTCGGGAATAACACCGGTGCTGCTGCAGGCGCGGGGAAGCGCCTATGAGCGCAGTGGCCGCCGCAGACTGCTGGCCGACATTCCGCCCGAACAGCTTCAGCAACCCTTCCGGTACGCCGAGGCCGGCGAACGGGCCGGGCTGCGCTATGGCATGCGGGGCATCGTCCTGCGGTCGCTGGAACTCGCGGTCGGGGAACTGTTGCTGGCCAGGGCCCGTCGCGGAGGAACGGAAACTGTCCGGAGAGCGGAAGAATTGCTGGAGTGCCTGGCCAAGGCGAGCGTCCGAGCCCATAGCGAGTTCCCGGGCGGTCCGCGCGGCATGGCCGACTATTTCGAACTTGCCACGCCGGCGGACCTGCTGGCGCGTATGCCGACCACGGCCAGGCGCAGCGGCATGCGGGAGGGAACGGCCGTGGAACTGCCCCGTCCGCTGGTTACCTTCTGCTGGGCCCAGAGCCGCAATCTGTTACCGGGCTGGTTCGGGTTCGGCGCCGGTTTTGTTGACGCCATGGAGGAATTCGGGCTCAGGTTCATTCGCGGAATGGCCCGCGAATGGCCCTATTTGCAGGGCATGCTTCGCGACCTGGAGTTGGCGCTGGCCCGTTCCGACCTCGAAATCGCCAGAGGCTATTCGCGTCTGGCCGGCGACCTGCACGAAGCCTGTTTCTCCGCCATACAGCAGGAGCATGAACGAACGCTGGAGGGTCTGATGAGCATACTTGGCCAGAAAGTCCTGCTTGAGGACCAGCCCGCCTTGCGGCGTTCGATCCGGCTGAGGAATCCTTACGTGGATCCCATCAACCTGTTGCAGGTGAGACTTCTGTCCCGCTGGCGGGCGAACGGCCGTGTCTGCTCGGGGGAACTCTATGCGGCGCTCAAGTCCACGGTTTACGGCATCGCCCGCGGCGTGCAGGAGGCCACCTGAGTGCTACTGCCGTCCTTCGCCTGTCCCATTACATAGCCCTTCCAGGAGTATTGGAGGCAGGGATGCCGGAGCAAGCTCCATGGATGGATTTATGCGTCTCCGGGAAGGGCTATGTAATGGGACAGGCGCGCCAGCGGACGGCGAGCGTAGTTCGGGTCAGTCGCCGCGCAGGACGCTCATGAGGGGGGCGTTCAGGGCGCCGCGCACGGCTAGCATTCCGGCCAGGCCGATCAGTACGGCGCCGGCGGCCACGCCAGAGGCCAGCAGCAGGGGATCGAGGCTGTAGTCGAGATCGAAGACGCGGTCGGCCAGCAGCAGCCCCAGCGCGCTGGCGGCGCCCGCTCCCAGCAATCCGGCCACGGCCCCCAGCACGCCGAACTCCACGGCAAGGCTGCGCAGTATGACCCCTCTGCGCCCGCCCAGGGTTCGCAGCACGGCCGTTTCCACCGACCGCTCTCCTCGATTCGAGCGCACCGCGGCAAGAACCACGACCACAGCCGCGAGCAGGCTGAAGGCGAACACGAATTGCACCGCCAGGCCGGCGCGATCCAATATCCGCCGCGCCTGGCCGATGATCGCGTCCAGGTCGATGATGGTCACCCCGGGATATCGCTTGAGCAGGGTCATCAGTATCTGTCCCTCCTCCTGCGGAATGTAGGCGCTGGCAATCATTGTGTGCGGCAAATCGGCGGCGTTCGGGGAAAGCATGAGCTGGAAATTCGGATCGAAGGTGTCCCAATCGACGCTGCGCAGGTTGCTGAGTTCCGCCTGCAGCGCCACGCCGCCGACATCGAAGGTCAGGCGGTCGCCGAGGTCCACTCCCAGGCGGGCCGCGGTCTGCGCGTCGGCCGACAATTCCGGCGGACCGGCGTGCGCTTCGTCCCACCACTCGCCGCGTACTACGCGGTCGCCCTTCGGGATGCCGGCCGACCAGGAAACGTTAGCGGCGCGTTCGATGAAGCGGCGGCCTTCGGGGTACGGCAAGGGCCACTCTGCGGCGGGGATGCCGTTGATTTCCGTGAGCCGCGCCCTGATGAAGGGCAGCGCATCGGACAGGTCCGGGACACTCTCGCCGAGCAGGTCGCGCATGCCGGGCCATTCCTCGGGCGCGATGTTGATGAAGAAGTAGTTGGGTGCGTCTTCCGGCATGGATTGACGCCAGGCGTCGAGCAGGTCGGTCCGCATGAGGCCCAGCAGCAGCACGGCCATCAGGCCCAGCCCGAACCCCGCAACCTGCGCGACGCTCTCTCCCCCGCCGCGGCGGATATTGGCCAGGCCGTGCCGCCAGGCTACCCCGCCGGCGCCGCGCACCGCCGACAGCGCCCGGACCAGCAGCCAGCCGAGCAGCATGCCCGCTCCGGCCGTCAGCGCCAGACCCAGGGTCATCCACAGGGCCAGTTCGGCGTCGCCGGCCAGAAGGGTGACGATCAGAAGGATGGCCGCGACCGGCGCGCCCTGGCGCAGCAGTGGCCCCGGCCCCTGCATGGGCAGGTCCTGCCGAAGAACCCGCAGCGGCGAGGTTCGTGCCAGGCTGCGCAGCCAGGGAACAACGCAGGCGCCGGTTACCGCGATTGCGATCAACGCGCCGGGCAGCAGGCTGCGCAGGCTTGCGGGAGGCAGGTCCAGATTGATGACTTCGCGCGCGTAGGCCGAAAGCGCCAGGTGGGCGCCGTAGCCGGCAATACTGCCCAGGCCGATTCCCAGCGCCGACACGATGAGGACCGGAATCAGACAACGGCGAAAGACCTGGCCCTGCGAAGCGCCCAGGCATTTCTCCAGCGCCGCGGTCACCAGCCGCCGGCGGGTATAGCTGCGAGCGGCGAGGACCGTGGCGACGGCCGACAGGATTACGCTGACCAGCGCCGCCAGCGCCAGGAAACTTCCCGCCCGGTCCACGGCGGAGGCAAGCGTCTGACTCGTTTCCTCGAGGTTCTGTATCCGCTCGTCGGAACGCAGGCCGTCCTCCTCGGCTGTGCGGAATTCGAGCACCCGGTCCTTTTGTCCGGCGAACAACTGCCGGTAGGACACCCGGCTGCCGGGACGCACCACGTCCATCTCGGCAACGTCCGCCAGATTGGTCAGCACCGTAGGACCGAGCTGCTGAAAACCGGTTCCGGGATCCGGACGGTAGCGCAACACGCGCGTCGCGCGGAGGTCTTTCGATCCGACGCGCATGCTAGCTCCCACGTCGATGTCCAATTGCGCGAGCAGGGCCGCGTCCACCCATGCTTCCCCCGGTGGCGGGATGCCTTCCTCGACCGTGTCGGCGCCGTAGGGTTCGGCCGAAGTACGGACCTCGCCGCGCAGCGGATAGTCACCGGTAACCGCCACCACCGAACTCAGGGCTGTCATTTCGCCGGCCACGGCGACCGTGGCGAAGGACCAGGTCTCGGCGCTTTGCAGGGAATAGGCGCGGGCCCGCTCAAGCCGCCCCGGGTCGGGCCGCACCGGGGCGGCAACCGCCAGGTCGGCCGCCAGCACTTCCGCCGCCTGCTGCTGCACCGCCGCGCCGATGCGTTCGGTCAGGAAACTCACCGCGGCCACCGCCGCCACCGAAACGGTGAGCGCCGAGAGCATCACGGTAAATTCGCCGGCGCGAAGTTCGCGCAGCCATCTCCGCCATCGCGTTGAGTGTGCAACGGTCATCGCGGCGGGAACTTTCGCATATACTGCACGCCCGCTCAAGGCAAAGCCGCAAGTTCAGGGGCCCTCGCGCCAAGTGAAAGTTAAATTCCTGTCCTGCCTGGCCGTGGCCGCGCTTACCGCCTGCGCTGCTGAGGACCCGCAAATGTCCGAAGACCAGACACCCGTCGAGCCGCCGGTCGCGGACCGCCGTCACCACTCCTACAGCCATCACGGCGTCACCATCGAGGACCCCTACCACTGGCTGAAGGACCCGGGCTACCCGCAGGTGGACGACCCGCACGTCCTGGCCTATCTGGAGGCGGAAAACGCCTACTTCGAGAGCATGATGGCGCCCCGCGGGGAGCTGGTGGACACGCTGTTCGAGGAAATCAAGGCGCGCCAGAAGCCCGACGACTCCGGCGTTCCCTTCAAGGACGGGGACTGGCACTACAGGTGGCGTTTCGAGGAAGGCGGGCAGTACCGCATCTGGCAGCGCTGGCCGGCGCGAGACGGCGAGACGCCGGACTCTCCCGGCGCAAACGCCGAAACCCTGTTGAACGAACCGGAGCTGGCGGCCGAGCACGAGTACTTCCGGCTCGGCGCACTGTCGGTAAGTCACGGCGGCGACCTGCTCGCCTACAGCACCGATACCGACGGCTCGGAGCGTTACCGGCTGTTCGTCAAGGACCTGAGCACGGGCGAGTTGCTGGAGGATGAGATCGAAAACACTCTGGGCGGCGCGGTCTGGGCGGCGGACGATTCGGCGTTGCTGTACGTGGTCGTGGACGAGAACTGGCGTCCCTACCAGGTGCGCAGGCATGTGCTGGGCCAGCCCGTGGAAAGCGACTCCATCATCTACGAAGAGCACGATCCCGGGTTCTTCGTGCGCCTGTCGGAATCGGCTTCGGAGCTTTACATATTGATCCATGCCGCCGGGCACACGTCGTCCGAGGCCTACGTCATTCCGGCCGGTGCGAGCGACGCGGAGCCGCTGCTGGTGGCGCCCCGGCGCGCCGATCACGAGTACTTCGTGGATCACCAGGAGGACCGGTTCGTGATCCGCACCAACGACCGGCACAGGAACTTCCGCCTGGTGACCGCTGCCGGTGACGATCCATCCGAGGACAACTGGGTGTCGCTGCTGGAAGGATCCGCGGAACTCTACATTCGCGGGTTCGACGTCTTTGCCGATTTCATCGCGGTGGTGGAGCGAACCAACGGCCTGAACGCAATCCGGCTCATCGGGAGGGACGGGACCACGACCCACGTGGAACTGCCGGAAACCGTCTGCTCGGTCAGCCTGGGCGACAATGCGGAGTTCCGCACGCGGACATTGCGGCTGGAATATTCGTCCATGATCACGCCGCCCACCGTCTTCGACTACCGGGTCGATTCGGGCGAGCTCAAGGCCCTCAAGATTCGCGAGATTCCCAGCGGCTACGCGAAGGAGCAGTACCTGACCGAACGGCTCATGGCGCCGGCCCGCGACGGCGCGGAGATTCCCGTGTCGCTCGTACGCCGCAAGGATACGCCGGCGGACGCCGGCGCGCCGTTGTACCTGTACGGATACGGCGCGTACGGGTTTGCCCTTCCGCCCTCATTCTCGACCAGCCGGCTGTCGCTTCTGGACCGGGGCTTCATCTTTGCTATCGCCCACATCCGCGGCGGCGACGATCTTGGCTACCACTGGTACGAAGCCGGCAAGCTGGACCGGCGTACCAATACCTTCAACGATTTCGTGGACGTGGCGCGCTTTCTCATCGAAGCGGGCTACGCAGGGAAGGGCCGCATCGCGATAGCCGGCGGCAGCGCCGGCGGGGAACTCATGGGCGCGGTCGTCAACCAGGCCCCGGAGCTGTGGGGCGCGGTAGCCGCCCACTTGCCGTTCGTCGATGTGCTCAATACGATGCTGGACGAATCGCTTCCGCTTACGCCCACGGAATGGCCGGAGTGGGGCAATCCGATCGAGGACAAGGCCGCTTTCGAGCTGATCCGGTCCTATTCTCCGTACGACCAGCTGGCAGCCCGCGAGTATCCGCCGATGCTGGTGACTGCCGGCCTGAACGATCCGAGGGTGACCTACTGGGAACCGGCCAAGTACGTGGCCAGATTGCGCCATTTGAAGACCGGCGACAGTCCGCTGTTGCTCAAGACCAACATGGGCGCCGGGCATGGCGGCAGGTCCGGCCGTTATGACTCCCTCTACGAGGTCGCCGAGGAATACGCTTTCATGCTCTGGTCGCTGGGGCTGGCCGACTAGGGACTGGCGCGGCGCTTGACGCCGGTTTCGCTCAGTATGGTGCTGGAGATTTCCTCGATGGAGCGATGCGTCGTGTCGATGTAGCTGATTCCGTGCTGCCTGAACATTCTCTCCGCACTGCGCAGTTCGAAACGAACCTGCCGTGACGAGGAATAACTGCCGTCGGGGCGCCGTTCGCGGCGGATCTGGATCAGGCGTTCGACCGAAATCGTAAGCCCGTAGAGCTTGCCGCGATGGTCGAGCAGCGGCTTGGGAAGCCGGCCCGATTCCATGTCGTCCTCGGTAAGCGGGTAGTTGGCGGCGAACACGCCGTATTGCAGCGCCAGGTACAGGCAGGTGGGCGTCTTTCCGGACCGCGAAACCCCGGTCAGTACCAGGTCGGCCTCGTCGTAGTGGATGATGCCGTGGCCGTCGTCGGAATCCATCGCGAAATGGGTTGCGTCAATCCGGGAGTTGTAGCTGGACGCGTCCGACATCCCGTGCGTTCGCCCCAGGGTATGCGAGGATTGAACCCCGAGTTCCTCCTCCAGGGGCGCCAGGAATTCCGCGAAATAATCCAGAATCAGGCCTCTGGAGCGCAGCAATGGCGCGCGGATCGCGTTATGTACGAAGCTGGTGAAGACGATCGGCCGGCACCCGGTCCGTTCGGCTTCCCAGTCGATTCGTCTCGCCACCTGGACCGCCTTCTCGACGCTGTCGACGAACGGGACCGTTGTCGGGGCGAAGTTGATTCCGTCAAACTGGGTAAGGAGGCTGTGGCCCAGCGTCTCGGCGGTGACACCGGTGCGGTCGGACACGAAAAATACCGTTCGCTCTGCCATACTACGCTATCGGCTTGGGGGCGAGCGGGAGTATAGCTTGCGCGAGTACGTCATCGGCCTTTCGGCCATCGGCAAGGACGATCTGGAGCGCGTGGGCGGGAAGAACGCTTCCCTGGGCGAGATGATCGCCCACCTGGATGAACTGGAAATTCGGGTTCCCGACGGCTTCGCCACGACGTCGGACGCGTTCTCCGAATTTCTCTATCAGGACGGGCTGGGCGAGGCCATCCACGGCATGCTGGACGGCCTGGACGTGGACGACGTCGAGTCGCTCGGCCGCACCGGCGCGCATATACGCGAACTGATCGGCAAGGCGCCTCTGCCGGCCGGCCTGGAGCGCGCGGTCCGCACGGCTTTCGAGCGGCTTTGCGACGGCGCGGAGATCGGCGTCGCGGTCCGTTCCTCGGCAACGGCGGAGGACCTGCCCGAAGCGTCCTTCGCCGGACAGCAGGACACCCTGCTCAACGTGCGCGGTCCGGACCACGTGGTTGCGGGAATACGCGAGATATACGCCTCGCTGTTCAATGACCGGGCCATCGCCTATCGCGTCCACCAGGGATTCGATCACCGCCGGGTTTCGCTCTCGGTGGCCGTGCAGCGCATGGTCCGCAGCGACCTGGCCAGTTCCGGCGTGCTCTTCACGCTGGACACCGAGTCGGGGTTCCGCGACCTGGTGCTGATTTCCTCAAGCTACGGACTGGGCGAAACCGTGGTGCAGGGCGCGGTCAACCCCGACGAGTTATACGTCTACAAGCCTGCTCTTGCGAGCGGCCGGAAGGCGGTTATCCGGCGCAACCTGGGCAGCAAGGCGCTGAAGATGGTCTATGCCGGCGACGACGGTGGGCGCGTGGCCACTGTTGAAGTCCCGAGGGAGCAGCGCGACCGGTTCTCGCTCTCCGACGCGGAAGCCGAGGAACTGGCTAGGCAGGCGATGGCGATCGAACGGCACTACGGCCGGCCCATGGACATCGAGTGGGGCAAGGACGGCGAGGACGGCCATCTCTACATCCTGCAGGCGCGCCCGGAGACGGTGAAGAGCCGGGCGGACCAGACCCTGGTGCGGTTCGAGCTCAAGGAGCGTTCGAAGGTACTGAGCAGCGGGCGCAGTATCGGCCAGCGCGTGGGCGCGGGCGTGGCGAGGATCGTGTCCAGCGTGGAGCGGATGAATCTCATTCAGCCTGGAGACGTGCTGGTGGCGGACATGACCGACCCCGACTGGGAGCCGGTCATGAAGCGTGCCGCCGCGATTGTGACGAACCGTGGGGGACGCACCTGCCATGCGGCGATCATTGCCCGCGAACTGGGCATTCCCGCGGTCGTGGGTTGCGGGAACGCCACCGGCGCAATTCCGGACGGGTCGGAAGTCACGGTTTCCTGCGCCGAAGGCGACGAGGGGTTCGTGTACCGGGGCAGGTTGCCTTACGAGGAACGTTCCATGCCGCTGGGAAGGCTACCGGAAATTCCGGTGCGGCTGGCCATGAACGTGGGCAACCCCGATCGCGCCTTTGCCTTCGCGGCCATTCCCAATCACGGCGTGGGCCTTGCCAGGCTGGAATTTATCGTCAACCGGATGATCGGCGTGCACCCCAACGCCATCCTGGAATTCGACCGGCAGGACCCGGATGTGCGGGAACTGATCGTGGAGCAGATGGCGGGTTACGCCGACCCCGTTTCCTTCTACGTGGAGAAGCTGGCCGAAGGCATTGCCTGTATTGCCGCTGCCTTCGCTCCCGAGCCGGTCATCGTGCGGCTGTCGGATTTCAAGTCCAACGAGTACGCCAACCTGATCGGCGGCGCGCGCTACGAACCGATGGAGGAGAACCCCATGCTCGGCTTTCGCGGCGCCGCCCGCTACGTGGACGAGCAATTCAAACCCTGCTTTGAACTGGAGTGTCGGGCGCTGCTGAAGGTTCGCAGGGACATGGGACTGGAGAACGTCCAGGTGATGGTGCCCTTCGTGCGCACGGTTCAACAGGCGCGCGAAGTGGTCGGACTGCTGGCCGCGAACGGTCTTGAGCGCGGCGTGGACGGACTGAAACTCATCATGATGTGCGAGTTGCCCGGCAATGCCTTGCTTGCCGGGCAGTACCTCGAATTTTTCGACGGCATGTCGATCGGCTCCAACGACCTGACCCAGCTCACGCTCGGCCTGGATCGCGATTCGGGACGGATAGCGGCGCTGTTCGACGAGCGGGACGAGGCCGTCAGGCGCCTTCTCGAAATGGCTATCGATGCTTGCCGGGCGCAGGACAAGTACGTGGGCATTTGCGGCCAGGGGCCGTCGGACCATCCGGATCTGGCCCGCTGGCTGGTGGAAAAGGGAATCGACAGCCTGTCGCTGAATCCCGACTCGGTGCTGGACACCTGGCTCCACCTGGCCGAGGCGGAGTCCTAGCTTGGCGGTTAGAGGCGGCCGCTGGTAAGGCGGCAGATCCGGTCGCAGCGTCCGGCCAGCTTCCGATCGTGGGTAGCGAGCAGCAGCGTGGCGCCGGCCCGCTCGTTCATCTCGAACAGGATGTCGCCGACCCTCCGCCCGGTATCCGCGTCGAGGTTGCCGGTCGGCTCGTCCGCCATGAGCACCTGGGGGCGGGTCACGAAGGCGCGGGCGATGGCGACGCGCTGACGCTCGCCACCGGAGAGATGGCGCGGATAATGGCGCCGCCGTTCGGAAAGACCGACGCGGCCAAGGGCCTCGTCGGCGGCCTTGCGCGCTCCCCGGCTGCCGTTCAGTTCCAGCGGCAGCATGACGTTCTCGATCGCGGTCAGGGATTCGACCAGGTGGAAGGACTGGAACACGAAACCCAGGTGCTGTCCGCGCAAGCGCGCCCGTCCGTCCTCGTCAAGCCGGGAAAGGTCCTGGCCGCACAGCACGACCCGGCCCTCGGTGGGGTGGTCGAGTCCGGCCAGGAGCGCCAGTAGCGTCGTCTTTCCGGCTCCGGAAGGGCCCATGAGCGCGCAGGACTCGCCACTTTCGAGGCGCAGGTTGATATCCTTGAGAATCTCAAGGTCCCCCTCGGGGCTGGACACGGTCATGCCCAGGTTCTCAGCGCTCAAGACTTCAGTCATTCGTTGCCTGACAGCGGTTGCGTTGTGCCTTGTGTTTGCCGGCGCAGCCGCCAGGGATGCGCCCGTATTGCTGGTTTTAGGCGACAGTTTGAGCGCCGCCTACGGAATGCCCCTGAGCCGGGGCTGGGTAAGTTTACTAGAGCAACGCCTCAGGGATGCGAACCGGCCCTGGCGAGTGGTCAATGCCAGCATCTCCGGCGATACCACCTCAGGCGCCCTGAAACGGCTGCCGAAGCTGCTTGAACTGCATGCGCCGAAAGTGGTGATTATCGAACTGGGCGGGAACGACGGCCTGCAGGGCAAGCCGCTGGACACGATAGCGTCCAACCTGCAGGGCCTGATCGGCGTTGTGCGCGGCGCGGGCGCGCAACCGGCGCTGGTCCGCATGCGGATTCCGCCCAACTACGGCCGCTACTACACCGGTGAGTTCGAGCGGCTGTATGAGCAGATTGCGGTACGGGAGGAGGTTCCGCTGCTGCGATTCGACCTGGAGGGGCTGGCAAGCGCCGAAGGCATGATGCAGGAGGACGGAATTCATCCGGCGCCGGAAGCGCAGGCGCGGATGCTGGACTCGCTGTGGCCGGACCTGAACGCCCGGCTGCTCAGCCTTGAGCGTGACCGCCAATCCCGGAAGCAAAGCCCCGGCTCATGAATCGAGCGCCAGGGCCCGGCAACGCCGGCTGGCGTACCGGTCCGTCATTCCCGCGATGTAGTCGGCTACCGCCCGCGCCCGCGCTCCGGCGTCGCGCTCCCGGCCCCGCGAATGCCTGCCCGGCATTTCGTCCGGATGGCTCATGTAGTGGTCGAACAGGGCATCGACTACGGCGCCTCCCCTTGCGTATTCCTGCTGCATGCGGGGGTGTTGGTATAGCCGGTCGGTCAGGAAGCGGGCCAGTTCCCGGTGCCGTTCGTCGACCGGACCGCTCAGGCCCACCAGCGGTCCCGGCCGGTCGCGAACCGCGTCCGCGTCGCCGGGCGCGGCCTGCTTCAGATTGGCGCTGGTGGTCTCGATCAGGTCCGAGACCACCCGGTCGATCATGCCCCGTATGGCTTCCGCGGCCAACGCGCCTCCTTCGGCTCGGGGAAATCTGCCGGCCGCTTCTTCACGGGACTCACGGAACAGGCGCACCTCCATCAGTTCGGCGGGATTCAGGAGGCCGCTGCGCAGGCCGTCGTCCAGGTCGTGATGGTTGTACGCGATCTCGTCGGCCACATTGGCCAGCTGCGCCTCCAGGCTGGGCTGGCTGCGCCGGATAAAACGTTCTCCGAGGTCTCCGAGCGTGCGCGCCTGGCGTCGCGAGCAGCGCTTGAGCAGTCCTTCGCGCGTTTCCCAGCACAGGTTCAGTCCCGGGAACCCCGCGTAGCGGTGCTCCAGTGAGTCGACAATGCGCAGCGCCTGCAGATTGTGTTCGAAGCCGCCATGGTCGGCCATGCAACGGTTCAGCGCGGTCTGCCCGGCGTGGCCGAATGGCGGATGCCCCAGATCGTGTCCCAGGCAGATCGCTTCCGTGAGATCCTGATTGAGGTGCAGGCAGGCCGCGACGGTGCGCGCGATCTGCGCCACCTCCAAGGTGTGCGTAAGCCGCGTACGGAAGTGATCGCCTTCGCCGGCGACGAACACCTGGGTCTTGTGCATCAACCGCCGGAAAGCCCGGCAGTGGATGATCCGGTCGCGGTCCCGCTGGAAAGGGCTCCTGTAGGGATGGCCGGGTTCGGCGTGAACCCGGCCGCGCGTCTGCTCGTCGCGGACCGCCCAGGCGGCAAGAGTCGTGTC
>VXSK01000012.1:0-12255 GCA_009838035.1 Gammaproteobacteria bacterium | reverse complement strand
CGGCCCCGCCACGCCGCGGCCGTCGTCAAGGCGAGCGTCCCGACAGCACGATGTCCAGCGCATCCATCGAGAAGTCTCCCGTCACGTGCGCGTCGCCCAGGCCGCGGGGCAGGATCAGCCGAATCCGGCCCTGGGCATTCTTTTTGTCGCCGAGCATCGCCTTCTTGAGGTCCCCGGCGTCCAGATCGCCCGCGTTCACCGGCAGGCCCAGGTGCGCCAGCAGCGCCTCCAGGCGCCGTTGTTCCCGGCGCTGCAATTTTCCTTCGGCCACCGCCAGCCTGGCGGCCATGCACATTCCGGCGGCCACGGCCTCGCCATGCAGCCAGCGTCCGTAACCTGCCGTGTGCTCGATTGCATGCCCGAAGCTGTGGCCGAAATTCAGCACGGCGCGCCGCCCGCTGCGGTCGTGCTCGTCCTCGCCGACGATCGCGGCCTTGATCTCGATCGAGCGTCGAACGGCATGGCGCAGGCAGGCTGGGTCGCGTTCCAGCAACTCGCCGGTGTTGTCTTCCAGCCACCCGAGAAACTCCTCGTCGGCAATTGCGCCGTATTTCACGACTTCCGCCATCCCGGCTTTCAGTTCACGGTCGGGCAGCGTGTCGAGAACGTCGGTGTCGCAGATTACCGCCCGCGGCTGGTGAAAGGCGCCGACCAGGTTCTTGCCCCACTGGGTATTGATCGCGGTCTTTCCGCCCACCGATGAGTCCACCTGCGCGAGCAGCGTGGTCGGAAGCTGGACGTAATCCACGCCGCGGTGATAGCAGGCGGCGGCAAAGCCGGCCACGTCGCCCACACAGCCGCCACCCAGCGAAATCAGCGTGCAGCCCCGGTCCAGCCCCAGGCGGGTCATGCGGTGCAGGATTCGCTGCCAGTGCCTGATGTCCTTGGCCTCTTCGCCGTCGGGAAGGACCAGGGTCTCGCAAGGATCCCCGCCCACAAGCGCGGCCAGGCGATCCAGATACAGGTCCGCGACAGTGCGGCTGGCCACGGCGAGGACACCCCCGTTCCCGACCCATTCGTCCAGGATTCCGGGACGGGTGAGGAGGCCCTGGCCCACGAGCACGGGGTACGTGCCCGAGGCCGCCTGAACATCTATTCGATCGACTTCCATACCTGGTGTGACGCGATGCCGCGCCGCTAGTTTTCCTTCAACAACTTCAGGATATCCTGTCCGACCTGCCTGACCCGGCGCCCCGTGGTATCCACGATGTGGCTGGCCACTTCAAGGTACAGCGGGCCGCGTTGAAGCATCAGATCCTTCAGAATGTCACGTTTCGGGCCGGAGGCCAATAGCGGACGATTGCGGACGTCGCGGGTCCGGCGCACCTGCTCGTCCAGGCCGCACTTGAGGTAGACCACCCTGCCGCCGGCCCGCAGTGCCTCGCGGTTACGCTCGCGGAGGACGGCGCCGCCCCCCGTGGCCAGCACAATGTTCCGCTGTTCGCACAGGTGTTCGAGCGCCTTCTCCTCGCGCGCCCGGAACCCTTCTTCGCCCTCGAATTCAAAGATCAGCGCGATGTCCACGCCGGTCTGTTCCTCGATATACCGGTCGCTGTCGGCGAATTGCCACTTGAGGCGCCCGGCCAGCCAGCTTCCGACCGCGGATTTGCCGGAACCCATGGGACCTACCAGAAATATGTTTCGCGGCGTTGGCATGGCTTGTGATCGTCCCGGCGCGGGGGATTGCGGGATTGGCCGCAAATGGTACCCACAAACCGTTCCGCTATTGCTGCGGCTCGATAATCGTCGGTGTCACGAAAACGAGGAGTTCGGTCTCGTTGGAGGAATTGATGCTTGAACGGAACAGACGGCCGAGACCGGGAATGGACCCCAGCCAGGGCACGCTGGATTGCGTGTCGGCATTCTCGGTTTCCCGAATTCCGCCCAGCACGAGGGTCTGGCCGTCCTGCACCAGTACCTCGGTCTCGATCCGGCGCGTATCGATGGACGGAACGGCGCCTCCGCGCTCGGTGGCGACAATCTTTCCCACGCTGTCCTTGGTTACCAGCAGGCGGAGGATGACCCGGCCGTTGGGCGTGATCCGGGGCGTGACCGTGAGGCCCAGCGCGGCGTGCTTGAAGTGGGTGGTTGTGGCGCCGCTGGAGGCCGCTTCCTGGTAGGGGATTTCGACGCCCTGGCGGATGCTCGCTTCGCGCTGGTCGGAAGCGAGCACCCGGGGCGCGGATATGAGACGACCATGGCCTTCGGCCTGCATCGCCGCAAGTTCGAGGTCCAGCAGGTAATCGGGATGCAGCAGGGCCAGCGAGAACCGTCCGGCGGCCCCGGCAACCGGCAGACTGACGCTGTAACGGTCGGCGACATCGGCGGCGGTCAATGCTCCTTGCCCATCCTTCGGGTTTTCCAGCGTTTCGGCGATGCGCCCGGTGGCTTCCCCGGTCCCGGAAAGCACGACCGCGCGGCCCTCGCCACGCCGGTCCACCGCCGTAACGCCCCAGCGCAAACCCAGGTTGCGTCCGTAATTCCGGTTGGCGACCACCACGCGCGACTCGATCAGCACCTGCCGCGCCGGCAGGTCCAGTTTGGCCAGCAATTGCGCGAGCTTCTCCAGGCGATGCGGAGTATCGTGAGCGATCAGGCTATTGGTTCGCTCGTCCACCTGAACCGTGCCCCGTTCGGAAAGCAGCGTGGATTGACCACCGGCGATCACGGCGGCCAGTTCGGAGGCCGAGGCGTAGTTGACCCTGAACTGCCGCAGCTGCAACGACGCCAGGGATTCCTGCGCACGCTCCACCTCGCGGCGGGAGGAGTCCCGCGCGAGGAACTCTTCGGGGGTGGCCACCACCCAGACGCCGTGGTTCCTGCGCGCCTTCAACCCCCGGGTTTCAAGCAACAGCGCGAGTGCGTCGTCATGAGCCATTTCGGTGATTTCCAGGGTGATGGTGCCGGTAACTGAATCGGAAACCAGCATTTGCTGCTCCGTAGCCTCCGCCAGAAGCTGCAGTGCGGCGCTAACGGGCAGTTCCCTGAAGCTCAGGGATATGCGCCCGGCTTCGTCCGCCAGCGAGAGACCGGCGCAGGTGAGCGAAAGAAGCGCAAGCCAGGCCCTTCGGTAGGGCCCGGTCATGGCGTTTCCGGATGCAGACGCGGCCGGCCCTCGTGATCGTCCACGATCCGGTAGCGTCGGTCGCCCACCCGTATAAAGCCGCTTTCTCTTGACGATTCCCGCTCTTGCCCGCCGGCGACCGCAGTGAGGTCGCCGATCTCCCGGGGCAATGCACCGAAGGGAGAGGGAAGGCCCGGACTCGTGGGCGGAGCCAGTGCTTCTGCCGGCTCGCCCGCGCCGGGGTCGGGAAGCCAGTCGGCGTGCCCCTCGTCGGCAAAGTAGGCCAACAGCCGCGCCTCGGCGCGCAAGCGGCGGTTCTCCGGACTGTCGCCCGATGCGATCGTGATCTCGCCCAGCTCGCGCAATTCCCCGGCCGTCAGAACAAGGTCGATAGCACCGATGATCTGACCGTAATCACCGGCCATCTGCATTTCCGCGCCGAGGTGCGGGAACCGGCGGGACATGTCTCCCGGCGGCTCCCAGGGCCGCACTTCCTCCACGGGCGACCCGTCCCCGCCCGCCGCCAGCGACACGGCCAGGTCCAGAGACCCGGCGCCGCGCGGGATCCTCGCCCAGCTTTGCCGAAGCTGCTCTTCGAGTCGTTCCAGTTCCATGCGCAGCAGTTGCGATCGCCGCTGGGCACGGCGCGCTTCCTGCAGCCTTTCCTCCAGGCCGGCAAGAGTTTCCGTAGCCCCGGCCAGCTGCGGCAGCAGCGTCCCCCGAACGCGGACCTGAAGTCCGACTGCTGTTACCAGTACCAGCAGGGAGCACGCCAGCGTGACGCTTACCCGCCGGCTCCACAGCCCGGGTTTACCAGGCTCCAGGTTGCGCAGCTCGTCGAGCAGCGTCATTCCGCGAACCCTCCCGTCAACACGAATTCGCGCGCCTGGCCCGAGTTGCTGCGCAAATGCTCGATGCGGGATTCGGACACCGTGGGCATGGCCCGGATCGATTGAAGAAGTTGCGCCGCCGGTTCCAGGTTGCGGGCCACGCCCTGCAATTCCCAATCCGTTCCCTTGATCGAGAGCCCCTTGAGGCGCAAATCGGATGGGATCGCTTCGGGCAGTTCCTCCAGCCAGTCCCGCACGACCTGGTTGTGGTCACGGACCCGCTGCAATTCGGCCAGCAGGGCGCCCATATCGTCGCTGTTTGCCTGCAGGTTCCGCTGGTCGGCGGCCGTGTCCCTGTACCCGGCAATGGCGGCCTGCAGTTGCGCAGCCCGGCGCTCGACTTCGCGCAGTTTCCCGGCGTAATGAAGCTCGGTTGCGGCCACGACTCCCATGCCGGCGACGAGCCCGCACAGGAGGGCGGCCCAGGCGTCGCGCCGCCGCGTCCTTTCCCTCCGGTCGCGCCAGGGAAGCAGGTTCAGCGATTGCATCGCCCGATCGCCGCTCAGGGGAGCCATGCTTGCCGCTCAGGCGTGATCATTTAGCGCCAGGGCATACGCTCCGAACAGGGCGGGCGAGAATTCACTCGCGCCGTCGCCGGGGCCGAAAGCCGGGGTCCCAATCGCTTCAACGGGCAGGTCCAGTTCCTCGCGCAGGGCCGTGCATGCGCCGTGAAGCAAGGCGGCGCCTCCCCAGAGAAGCATCCTCTCGGGCGGCGCGATATTCGGTCGCGCTGTCAGATGCAGTTGCATCGCGCGCGCGGCATGCCGGGCGAGGTCCTTGAGGAACGACTCCCTGATCCGGGCGGCGCCCCCGCCGGGCAGTGCGCATTCCGCAAGCGCCTTGTGCGTGTCGCAGTCCGACAGCCCGTAAGCGCTGCTGAGGCGCCCGGCCAACTGAGCGCAGCCGAAGGGCTGGCTGTGCTGAAAGACGGACTCGCCTCCTGATTGGACCGTCAGGCGCAATTGCCGGTAGCCTCCGTCAAGGACCGCCAGCGGCGCCTCCCGGCCGGCCACCGCCGCTATCGCTCCCTGGACCGCGAATGTCGTGACGTCTACGGCGGCGACGGACAAGCCGGCAAGCCCGACTGCCCGGCACACGGCGTCTACGGCTGCCGAGCGGGCGATCGCCATCCGGAAACCCTGCGTCTGTCGGCCCGCCGTTTCCGCTACGTAATCGAAGGCGGCCTCGCCGAGAGGGAAGGGTGCGGCCTGGCCGGCCTGCAGGCGTGCCTGCCCTTCCGTTTCCGCGAGCGGAAGGTCCTTCGGCAGGCTGAAGCGGTGCACGATGACGTCGGCGTCGTCGAGACCGACCACCGCCCGCCGGGCGCGCGGGGCGGTCCGGCGCAAGGCGTCCCTTATCGCGTCGGCGTCGGAATCGTGCGAGGAGTCCTCCGCGTGCGAGCGTAGCGAGAGAGCGCAGGATCGTATGGCCCCCCGGCTGAGCTCGACCATCTTGACTGCGCCCGCGCCGATGTCCAGCCCCAGAACTGAATTTGTTCGCCGCAATCCCTGCATGGTCGACTGATGTATTGAAACCGTCCGTGTGGAGGAAGATTCGTGAGGGCTGCCTATAATGGGCATTCAGGTCCCGCACAGCCTGGAACTTATCCTGTGATTACGCGGCTACTCCAGTCCAGATCGTTTATCAACGCGTTCGTGAAGATATGCGTCCTGGGCGTTGCGGGAGCCACCATGGGACTGATTACGCTGGCCATGCTGATCGCCGGCGCGTATTTCTACCTCGCCCCGGGACTGCCGAGCGTGGAGGACATCCGCGAGGTGCCGCTGGAGATTCCCCTGCAGGCGAACACCCGCGACGGACGGATGATCGGCGAAGTCGGCGAGAGGTTCAGGACTCCGGTGGACCTTGAGGATGTACCGGAGCTGCTCCGCAATGCCTTTCTCGCGGCCGAGGACGATCGCTTCTTTGAGCATCCCGGTTACGACTACCAGGGCCTGGCGCGCGCCGCCCTCAACCTGATCCTTACGCAATCCGCCAGCCAGGGGGGCAGCACCATTACCCAGCAGCTCGCTCGCGAGTACTACGTGGGAAGGGAACGCACCTTCGTCCGCAAGGCCAGGGAACTGTTCCTTTCCCGGCGGCTTGAGCGCGAACTGAGCAAGGAAGAGATACTTGAGCTGTATCTCAACAAGATTTTCCTTGGCAACCGGGCCTATGGCGTAGCGGCCGCAGCCCAGGTTTATTTCGGCAAGAACCTCGATGAGCTGAATATTGCCGAGAGCGCCACGCTCGCCGGGTTGCCCAAGGCGCCGTCGGCCATCAATCCCGTCAGGAACCCCCGCCGCGCCACGAATCGACGGGCGTACGTCCTGCGCAGGCTCAGGGAACTGGACTTCATTTCCGAAGCGGAGCGGCGGGAGGCTCTGGCGGTGCCCATGGAGTCCCATCTGCACGGACCGCGTCAGGAGGTCGGGGCCCCCTGGGTCCTGGAGATGGTGCGCAAGGAAGCGATTGCCCGTTACGGAACGGAAGCGCTGACCGGCGGATATCGGGTAACGACAACGATAGACGCCCGCATGCAGGCTGCGGCCGAACGAGCCGTGCGCCGCGGTTTGCGGGAGTACGACCGCCGGCACGGATACCGTGGCCCGGTGCAGGCCGATCTGCTCCGCAACCTGCGGGCCGAGGGGCTGCGGACCGACGCGGAATTGCTGGAACACATGGATTCCCTGCCGCCGGTCGCGGACGCGCGGCCGGCTCTTGTGATGTCCTTCGGCGAGGCGGGCGAGGTCGAGGTCCTGGTCCAGGGTGCGGCCCGCTCGGAACTGCCATGGGAGCGGGTGCGCCGTCGGCCCTACGTCTCGGAGAATGAAGTCGGCCCGGAGCCCGCCGGACCCGAGGACATGTTTGCCGTGGGAGACCTGATACTGGTTCGCGATGCCGACGAAGGGGGCCTGGAGCTGACCCAGCGGCCGGAAGTCCAGGGCGCCCTGGTGGCCATCAATCCACACGACGGCGGGATCGTGGCGCTCGTGGGCGGCTACGACTTCAGCCACAGCAAGTTCAATCGGGCCGTGGACGCCCTGCGCCAGCCCGGTTCCGTGTTCAAGCCGTTCATTTACTCCGCCGCGTTGGATCACGGACTGACCGCCGCCACGGTCGTGAATGACGCGCCGGTGGCTATATACGACCCCACCACCGAGTCCGTCTGGCGTCCCAAGAACAACTCGGGACGTTTCAACGGCCCGACCCGCCTGCGCGAAGCGCTCGTGCGTTCGATGAACCTCGTGTCGGTTCGTGTTCTCCAGCGGGTGGGTCTGAGCGACACCATCGGCCACATTGGCGCTTTCGGCCTGCCGGACTCCTCGCTGCCTCCAACCTATTCCCTGGCGCTGGGTTCCGGCGGCGTGCCGCCGCTGCAGATTGCCCGCGGCTACGCCGTTCTGGCCAATGGCGGATATCGAGTCGAGCCCTGGCTGATCGAGCGGGTGGAGCAGGAAGGCCTGCGCTACCAGGCCGATGCGGCCGTTGCCTGCCGGTACTGTGAATTGAAGGCGGAATACGTTGGCACGGGGTCGGCCGGCGCCGCCGAGTGGCTGAACGGCGGCGAACCGCGAATGCCCACCCGCCTGGCGCATGCGTATGCCAGGCTCGATCGGCTCGCCGCGCTCTACCCTGCCGCCGGCGCCGAAGACCCTTTCGATTCCTTCGAATCGGTGGCCCAGATGCAGGCGGCGACCCTGCAACGCAATCCGGACGTGACCGACAGGCCCGAACTGTTCGCCGACCAGAAACTGGCTCCCCGCGTGGTGAGCGCCGAAAACGCCTACATCGTCTACGACATGATGCGCGATGTGGTTCTGCGCGGGACCGGCAGAAGAGCGCGGGCGCTGGGCCGGGAGGACCTGGCCGGAAAGACCGGCACGTCGAACGACAATCGGGACGCCTGGTTCAGTGGCTTCAACGGGGACCTGCTGGCGACCGTGTGGGTGGGTTTCGACCAGGAGCGGTCGCTCGGACGCTTCGAGGAAGGCGGGCGCACCGCCCTGCCGATCTGGATCTACTTCATGGAGGAGGCGCTGGAAGGGGCGCCCGAAGCCCCTCTGCCGCGCCCGCGGCGCATTGTTTCCGCCCGGGTCTCGCCCGAGACCGGCTTGCTGGCGCCGCCGGGCGAGGCCGACGCGATCTTCGAACTGTTCAGGGAAGACGCCCTTCCCGGCGCCTCGAGAGGAACCTCATCCGCCGACGCAGACGAAGAAGAAGAGGAACTCTTCTAGGCCTTCAGCGTTCCTCTACAGGAGTGTAGCTGCGCGCCGTGGGCCCGAGATAGAGCTGGCGGGGCCGGCCGATCCGCGACTCGGAGTCCCTTTGCATTTCACACCAGTGCGCCGCCCAGCCCGCGGTCCGGCCGACGGCGAACATGGGCGTAAACATGGTCGCCGGCAACCCCAGCGCGCGGTAGATGATGCCGGAATAAAAGTCCACGTTGGGATACAGGCGCCGGTCCTTGAAGTATTTGTCGCTCAGGGCGATTTCCTCCAGTTGCCGCGCCAGCGTGAACAGCCGGCCCTTGCCGGTCTTGAGCTCCTGAAGCACTTCATGACAGATGCCCCGGATGATGGTCGCACGCGGATCGAAATTCTTGTAGACCCGGTGGCCGAAGCCCATCAGCCGGAAAGAATCCCCCGGTTTCTTGGCCCTCGCGACGTATTCCCCGATATTCTCCGAAGTGCCAATCTCTTCCAGCATCTGGATCACGGCCTCGTTGGCGCCGCCGTGCGCGGGGCCCCAAAGCGCTATACACCCGGCGGCGAGGGCCGAGAACGGATTGACCCCGGAACTCCCGGCCATGCGCACGGTGGAGGTCGAGCAGTTCTGTTCGTGGTCCGCGTGCAGCACCAGCAGCGTGTCCAGCGCCCTGGCCGCCACCGGACTGGGCTCTTCGCCGAACATCATGTAGAGCAGGTTGGCGGCGTAGCCGAGATCCCCGCGCGGCGCTATGGCCGGCTCGCCGATCGCGTTGCGGTAGGCCGCCGCCGCCACGGTCGCGATATTGGCGATTGCCCGGTGGCTGAAGCGTTGCCTGTGATCTGCGTCGCCCGGGTTGGCGCACTCGGGATATACGGCCGGCATCACCGATAGCGCGACCGTCATCGTGCTCATCGGATGGGCGCCGGCGGGCATTGCGGCGATCGCATCGAGCACTTCCGGGGCGCAGGCCCGCAGGTTTGCCAATTCCTCAGAGAACGATTGCAGTTCCGCGCGCGACGGCAACTCCCCGTTCAGGAGCAGCCAGCACACCTCGGTGAAGTTGCTGTTCCGCGCCAGGTCGTCCGCGGCGTAACCGCGATACATGAGCACGCCCTTTTCGCCGTCGACGTAAGTGATTCGGCTGGTGCAACTGGCGGTGGACGCGAACCCGGGGTCGTAACTGTAGGCGCCGGTCGCCCGTGGGACGGCTTTCAGTTCCAGCGCGTCGGCGCCGAGCACGCCCGTACGCCGCGTAAGAGGCACGGAGTGCCCGTCGCGGCTTACAAGTCTGTCGCCCGAATCGGTCATGCAACTGCCTTGTTCCAGCCCGGCAGGACGGATGGCGCAGGCGTCACGAAACCGGCTCTCCGAACACCGGGATTGGCGCTCCGTTGGGGGGTGACGCCAGCCTAGGAAAGGCGCGGCCCAGAATCTGGGCGTTCGCGCCGCAAACCGTTATTATAGCCCAGCTGCCGGATTGGCGAAAAACTGCGGGAAATGAGGGGTTTAGGCGGACTTCCGTGAACCGTACCGGCGGCGGAACTTTTCGATCTGACCGGCCGATTCCATGATCCTCTGCGACCCGGTAAAGAACGGGTGGCAGGAAGAACATACTTCCACGCGAATGTCCTCACTCAAGGTTGAGCGAGTGACCAGTTCCCAGCCACAACTGCAGGTGACCTTGATCTCGTTGTACTTTGGATGTATTCCGGACTTCACGGGTTGCGGCCCCGTCCAACAGAGCGAGCGGGGCGGAAGCATAACCGAATGGCGGCCCTTGTTCAATCCGGCCGGGCCTGCCGGAGGCGCGCGCATCATCGCATGATTGCCGCGCTATGGTATGTTTATTTTCCCGCAAGGAATTGAAGAAGACGGCGAACCGCAAGGCCCACAGCGCAAGGCGAACTTGAGGAATGGACAGAGAATCCGAACAAATCCGGCAGGCGCCGATTAAAGTGCCGGCCCATCTGGGTAGGTTCGAGGCGGTCAGACATGAAGTGCTGGGCACGCCTCTGACAGGCTGCCCGCCGGAAGGCGTTTCACAAGCCCTATTCGCCCTGGGCTGTTTCTGGGGAGCGGAGCGCAGGTTCTGGCAAACGCCGGGCGTGCACGGCACGGCCGTGGGATACACCGGCGGGCACCAGGCCGATCCGGACTACTATTCCGTCTGCTCGGGTGTTACCGGTCACGCCGAAGCCGTGCTTGTGAGCTACGACGTAGCCACGGTCAGCTATGACGAGCTCCTCGCCGTGTTCTGGGAGGCGCACGACCCCACTCAGGGAATGCGCCAGGGCAACGATATCGGCACCCAGTACCGTTCCGGCATCTATACCCTCGGCGCCGACCAGCAGCGCCTGGCGCTGGCATCCCGCCAGGCGTATGGCGACGCACTCCGGGCGTCGGGTTTCGGTCCGATTACCACGGAGATTGCCCCCGCGGGCGTGTTCTATCTCGCCGAGCATTACCATCAGCAGTACCTCGCCAAGAATCCTGGGGGCTATTGCGGGCTTGGCGGGACCGGTGTGGCCTGCGAAGTCGGATCCAGCCTGCATGAACGGGCGGCGCTGACGGAGTGATCATGAAGCACCTGGCATTGATCGTCCTCCTTGCGCTGGTTGCCCCGGCCGCTTTCGCTATCCAGACGGCGCCCGACGACGCCATCGAAAACGACCGAACGTGGCTGGCCGAACAGCGCCGCATGAATCAGCGCTTTGTGGAATTGTTCAGGGAGCGACGATACGAGGAAGGCGAAGAGCTTGCCCGGTCTCTGCTGCTCAGGGCCGAGGAGAACTACGGTTACGATTCCACCGAGCTGCTGGCACCGCTCATCAACCTTGCGACGGTGCAGCGGGTGCAGAGGCGCTACAGCGATGCGCTTTTTCACTACGAGCGGCATATCGCGATCGCGGGCCGCAGTCTGGGCTACGACGCGCTCGAACTCGTCAACCCGCTGCATGGAATGGCACGGACCCACATTCGAATGGGCGATTACGAGGCCGCGATCGAGCCGCTTGCCCGCGCGTTGCGGATTACGCACGCGAATTCCGGCATCTACAGCCTGGAGCAGGGTGCAACGCGCGATCTCCTGAGCGACCTGGCGCTTGCCGAAGGCGACCTGGAGCAGGCAAATCTGCACCAGCGCGTCCAGGTCCGGGCGCACGAGCGGCGCTACGGCCCGGGCGATCTGCGCACGGTGCCGGCGCTCTACAAGCTGGGCGAGTGGTATGAACGCACGCGCCAGACCGCACTCCAGCGCCGGGCCTATGCGGCGGCCGACCGGATCATCCAGTCGGCGAGCGGCGAGGACAGCCTGGAGCGGGTGCAGGCGCTTCGCGGGCAAGCCAGCAGTTTCCTTCGGGAGTCAAGGCGCGAGAAGGCCGAAGAGTTCTTCAGGCGAGCCTTGAGCATCGTTCGCGCCCACCCGATTCAGGACATTCTGCAGCAGGCCAGGCTGCTGATCGACATCGGCGACACGCAAACGATCTTCAATCGCCAGCCCAACGCGCGTGAAACCTATCGGGAGGCCTGGGAGCTGTTGAGCGTGGACGACGAGGCGCTGGATTTACGTGCGGAACTCCTCCAAAACCCGGTGATCCCGCTCCGCAGCGCAAGACTTCCCGTGCAGGTGCCCCGCGAAATGTCAAACTCGTCAAGATACGAGTCCCAGCCGCGGGCGGGGTCGATTGTGCTGCAGTTGACGATCGAGCAGGACGGGACCGTTTCGGGGGCGCAGGTCATGGAATCCAACCCGCCCGGCATGATCGACGAAATCGCTGTGGCCCTGATCAAGGGCGCCAAGTTCCGCCCCCAGATGCGGGACGGCGAGCCGGTGCGCGTGGAGGACGTCATCTACCGGCATCGCTTCCGCTGGTACAAGCGGCGCGACCCGGAACCGGTTGAGGGAATGCCTGCGCCGTCGGAACCGGTGGATGAAGAACGGCCGCTTGAAGTTCCGGGAGCGGCCGCAACGTAGCCTTCTCGAGGTTATGCGCCTGTTTGCGCTTCCTCGCCCTTCGTTCGTCCCCCTCCTCGTGGGAGGCGCCATCCTGGCTCGATTCTCGCTGTCCCTGCTTGTCTGTTTGAATAGGG
>VXSK01000011.1 GCA_009838035.1 Gammaproteobacteria bacterium | reverse complement strand
CGAAAGAGGACGCCCCCGCCCCCAAGGCCGACGGCAAGGACGAAGCCCCCGGCGTGGTCGGCGAACTCCCCGCCAGCGCCATGGTGATGAGCGACACGACCGGGTCCGCCGCCGCGGCGCCCGGAAAACAACGCGTCAAGGCCGCCCCTTCGGTGCGCGCCCTGGCCCGCGAACTGGGCGTGGACCTGACGCGGATCGAGGGCTCAGGCCCCGGCGGCCGGATCACGCCCAAGGACGTCGCCGCCGCCGCCAAAGCCGCCCGCGACTCGGCCCCATCCTCCCCGGCGAGTGGGGACATGTCCCCCACGCCAGCTTCCGCCACCGACGAAAAACTCTCCGGCCCGCGCCGCGCCATGTTCCACAGCATGACCGCTTCCCACACCGAGGTGGCGCTGTGCACGGTGATGGACGACGCCGACATCCACGACTGGGAGTCGCCGCGCGATTTCACCCCGCGGCTGATCCGCGCGATGGTTGCCGGGGTCCGCGCCGAACCGCGGCTTAACGGCACCTTCAGCGCCGAGACCGGCGTGCTGTCCATGTCCGAAGACGTGCACATGGGCCTGGCCATGGAAACGCCGCACGGCCTGATCGTGGCCACCATCTTCAACGCCGGCAAGCTCAGCCTCGATGAATTGCGCGACGAAGTGGCGCGGCTGAAGAAGGCCGGCGCCGACCGCACGCTCAAGCCCGGGGAGGTGCGCGGCTACACCGTCACGCTCTCGAACATCGCCGGCGGGTCGTCGCGCTACGCCACGCCGCTGATGGTTCCGCCCACCGTGGGCATCCTCGGAAGCGGCGCGGCCCGCGAGGAAGTCGTGGCCGTGAACGGCGAGATCGCGATCCGGCGCGTGCTGCCGCTGTCGCTCACCTTCGATCACCGCTGCGTGGCCGGCGCCGACGCGTCCCGATTCCTGGGCGCGGTGGTGGCGGACCTCACGCTGGCCTCGTGAAGCCTTCGTATGGCCGGCTGATCCTGTGCCGGCACGGCGAGAGCCTCTGGAACCGCGAAAACCGCTTTACCGGCTGGACCGACGTTGACTTGAGTCCCGCGGGCGAGGAGGAGGCCTGCCGCGCCGGGCGCCTGCTTCGCCAGGAGGGCCTGGCCCCCGACGTGGCCCACACTTCGGTGCTGATCCGCGCCGTGCGAACGCTTTCGCTGATGCTGGCGGAGCTTGACGCAAGCGGCATCAAGGTCCATCAAAGCTGGCGTCTGAACGAACGCCATTACGGCGCGCTGCAGGGTTTGAACAAGGCCGAAACCATGGAGAAGCACGGCGAGGCGCAGGTCAAGATCTGGCGGCGTTCCTACGCCACGCCGCCGCCGGTGCTGGCGCCGGACGACCCGCGCCACCCTCGTCACGATCCGCGCTATGCCGGTCTTGACGCGCCGCCGGCCGCCGAGTCGCTCAAGGACACGCTGGTCCGGGTCAAGCCCTATTGGGAAAGCCGCATCGCGCCGGATGTCGAGGCCGGACACTGCACCCTGGTATCCGCGCACGGCAACAGCCTGCGGGCGCTGGTGAAGTTGCTGGAGAATATTTCCGACGACGACATCGTGCGGCTGGAGATTCCCACCGGTGCGCCGCTTCTATACGAATTCGGCCCCGGCTTTGCGGCCCGGCCGCGCCGCTACGTGGGAGAAGGGCAGTGATCTACGATCTGGGTGACCGCAAGCCGCGCTCGAAGGCGTTGTTCGTAGCCCCGGACGCGGCCGTGATCGGCAGCGTGGAGCTGGGCGAGGACTCGAGCGTCTGGTACGGCGCCGTGTTGCGCGGCGATACCGAGCCGATCCGTATCGGCGCGCGCAGCAATATCCAGGACGGCACCGTGGTGCATACGGACGATGACTTTCCGACCACCATCGGCGACGACGTGACCGTGGGGCACAACGTGATCCTGCACGGTTGCACGATCGAGGACGGCTGCACAATCGGCATGGGCGCAATCCTGCTGAACGGTTCGCGGGTCGGCGCCAACAGCCTGGTCGCGGCCGGCGCCCTGCTGCCCGAAGGGCGGGAATATCCGTCCGACAGCCTGATCATGGGTGTGCCCGCCCGCGCCGTGCGCGAACTCACCGACGACGAGCGCGCCCGGGTGGCGGAAGGCTCCGGGGTGTACCTGCTTCGCGCCCGCGAACACCGCGACCAGCTTCAAGCCCGTATAGTTGGGGAGGAGCACTTGCCATGAACGAAAAAGCCAAATTCGAGGGCCATTACAAGGGCGCGAAAAGCCGGGAGAACCTGGCCTGGCATCATGCCAGGCCCACGCGCTTCATTCCTTTCGTACACGAGTCGCGCGCGCAGCCGGGCACCGCCCTGGACCTGGGCTGCGGAACGGGTGTCGATACCGTCGGGCTGGCCAAGCTGGGCTGGACGGTCAAGGGCATCGACTTCATGGAGCCGGCCATCGCCATGTCCACGGAACTGGCCGAGAAAGAAGGCGTGGAAGTGGAATACATCCTGTCCGACGTCCTGGAGTGGGAGTCCAGCGAAAAGTTCGATCTCCTGGTCGATTCCGGCCTCATGCACAACATGCCTCGGGAAAGTCTTCCGGAGTACAAGAGCCGCATCCTCCGCTGGCTCAAGGAGGACGGCGACTTCATCCTGGTCCACTGGGAAAGCCGCGGCGATCACGACCGGCTGTTCGCCGGGCCCAGGCGCTCGACCAGGGAGCAGCTGATTGCCTTCATGGCGCCTGAAATGTCACCCGTGGATCGGTTCGACCGCAAGGAATCCCGCGTTTGCCGCACCTGCACGGGTCAGACCTGCGACAACAAAGGCCAGTACTGCCGCGGCGTCGGCCCCGACCTCTCCGTCGCCTACCTCTGGTTCCGGTTTGCGTAATCCGCGGTCAGTTCGGCCATGATCGAGAGGGCGATGGAGGCGGGGTCGTTGGCGCCGATGTCGAGGCCGACCGGGCCGCGCAGCTTGTCCTTGAGGTCGCCGGCGCCGTCGCCCAGTTCGCGCAGCAGGCGCTCGCGCCGCGCCCTGGGGCCCAGCACGCCCACCCAGGGAATCGGCCGGTTGGCGAGCGCGGCCAGGTAGGCGCGGTCCGAGGCGAGGTGGTGGCTCATCACCACGCAGGCGTCCCAGGGATCCAGGTCCACGCGTTCGGCGACGCGCTCGGGCCTTAGCTCCAGCACGGACTCGGCCGCGCCAAAATCGCCGCGCTCCAGGTACGAGCGGCGATGGTCGCAAACCGTGACGCGCCAGCCCAGCCGCTCGGCGAACTCCACCAGCGGCACGGCATCCACGCCGGCGCCCAGCACCAATAGCCTCGGAATCGGCGCCAGCGGATACACCAGCACCTTGCGCGCCGGGTTCTTCAGCGTGTGCAGGCCATTGGGATGCTCGGCAGGCACCTCCTCGTCCATGAACGTGGCGCCGACCGGCGCCTCGTCGCCCTCCACCACGACCGCGCAGCGCGATGCCTTGGAGCGCATCGCCAACTCCGCCATCCGCGTCAGCGGCGCCCAGGGATCTTCGCCGCCGGGCGACAGCGGCTGCAGCAGCACCTTGAGCATCCCGTCGCAGCCCACGCCGGTTCCGAACAGGATGTCGTGCTCGCCGCGCATGTCGTAGCAGACCGAGCGCGGCTCGCCCGACTCCAGCACGGCAGCGGCGTGCTCGGCCAGGTCGCCCTCCAGGCAGCCGCCGCTCACCAGGCCCTGGTAGTTGCCTTCGCCGTCGATCAGCACGCGCGCGCCGGACTTGGAATAGGTCGATCCGGCCGTTTCGTAAACGGTGCCGAGGACCAGGCGGTCGCCGGCCTGTTTCCAGGCCGCGAACGTTTCGATCAGGTGCTTGAGCGCCATTGCTAACCCAGGGTGGGGCGGACGGCCAGCAGGGATTCGGCCAGGCGGAGCTGGCCGCGGGCGCGCACGAGGTTGTGTTCTGCGCGCGAGGCGAAGCGCTCGGGGTCCCAGCCAAAGTAGCGGTCGTTGAGGATGTCGGCGGTGAAGCGGGTGGTCAGTTCCAGCGTGATCCAGAGCGTCGCGTCCACCAGGCAGGACCGTTCGTCATCCGTTATGAAAGTGGCCACGTCCAGGTAGCCGGAGCGGGCCGCCTCGAACAGTTCGACCGAAAACCCGGTTTCTTCGCTGTTCTCACCGGCGGGATTGCACCACGAACGAAACGCGTCGCCCAGTTCGTAGGGCAGGCTCAGGCGTCCCAGCGAGTCCAGGTCCACCATGGCCAGGCCCTCTCCTTCGGGCGAGAACAGCATGTTGTTGATCTTGGGGTCGCCATGCACCACGCGCAGCGGCGTCTCGGGCAGGGGCGGCAGTTGCGCGAGCAGGTCGAGCGTGCGGCGTTGCAATTTCCCGGCTTCCGCTTGCAGCGGGTGGCCGCGGTGGCTGGCGATGGCCTGCTCCAGGTCCCGGATACGGCGGTCGGGCTCGTGTATCGGCCGGCGCTTGCTGGCGAACGGCGTTTCAAAATCCACCAGCGCCATGTGAAAGCGGGCAAGAAGCGCGCCGGCCTGCTCGGCCTGTGCCGCGTTCTCGAGCCGGTTGTGGAATTCGCCTTCGAGCCAGGTGAGCAGGCGCCACACGCCGTCGTCACGTTCCACGTAGAGATCGCCGCCCAAAGCGCCCACCAGCCGCGGCGTGGCCATGCCCCGGGCGGCGATATGCGCCGTCACGGCCTCGATGTCCTGGTGGATTTCCGGACCCAGGATGGGGCTCAGGCACTGCAGCGCATAGCTTGCGCCGTTTGCGCCGCGCACCCGCCAGGTGCGGTTGATCAGCCCGTGGTCCATGTACTCCAGCGAATCGGGGCGCAGGTCCCATGCGCCGAGCACTCGCTCGGCGGCAGCAGTCTCGCTGAGATCGGACGAATCGGTCCTGGGCATCGCTTGATCTTCCTCCTGGGCAATTTTGCGCGAACGGACAATGTACATATACTGAGCCGGCGTGGGGAGGGTGAATCCCCGTTTTCTTGCGGGATTCACCGAAATTGTCAACTTCCAGGGGGATAGAACATGACAATTCGCGTTTGCTTGCGCCGGTTCGCCGGCATCGCCGCTGTGTGCGCCGCCGGCCTGATGGGTATTCAGGATGTGGCTGCGCAGCAGTTCGAGGAAATCGTGGTCACGGCGCGTAAACGCGACGAATCGGTGCTGGAGATTCCGGTGGCCGTATCGGCCTATAGCCAGGAGGACCTCGACGCGCTGGGCATGAACACGCTGGAGCAGCTCGCCTCGGTGACGCCGGGCTTTGTCTTCCAGACCATCGGCGCCGGCGGGTTCGGCGGCCGCTACAACCCCGCCATTCGCTTTCGCGGCCTGGGCGTGCAGCAAGCCACTCCGGCTTCCCGCGCCGGCGCGGTGTTCTGGAACGGCGCCTACGTTTCCGATGGCGCCGGCATCCTGCCGCTGATGGACCTGGAACGGGTCGAGATTCTGAAAGGTCCGCAAACGGCGTTCTTCGGCCGCAACACCTTCGCCGGGGCCGTCAACTACATCCCGGCCACGCCGGGCGACGAGTTCAGCGGCAAGGTGTCCCTGTCGTATTCCGCTTCGGACGAGAGCAGCCACAACTTCACCGGCTCCCTCGGCGGGCCGATCAGCGACAAGGTGGGCGTGCGAATCGCACTGAGTCAGGAACGGGTGGGCGCGGACTGGGCGTTCGACAACGGCGACCCCCTGAACGAGGAAAACACGACGGCAGTGACCGGGACGGCCACATTCGAGGCTTCCGACGCGCTGAGTTTCCAGGTAACCGGCTTCTATGTCGACTCCGACGATACGCGAATACTGCAGTCCCAGGAAGCTCATGTAGCGGCGGGTTCCTGCAACCGGACCTACACGGGCAATTTCCGCTCGGTGGGCACCGGCCAGAATGACGGCAGCTTTACCACCGATCTTTCGCAGTCTCCCAGGGCCACGTTCTGCGGGAACATGCCGGACTGGGACGCGACGCCAGTGAACTTTTCCGATGTCGGCAACATCGACGCCAGCACGCCGCTTTTTTCGACTTTCTTCTGGTTCGGGTTCCCTTTTCCGGTGAGTTCGAATCCGTGGTCCTTCGTAACGACTCTGCCGCCGGAAATGGAAGGCGTAAGCATGGTTTCGCCTCCGGGTGGACTGGAGAACGTGTATGAACTCTGGAGGATCGATCTTTCCGGCGAATACCAACTGGCCAACGACGGCGTAATCACCGCCCAGATCGCCCGGGGCGAGTCGTCAAGCTGGGTCATCAACGACAACAACTTCGGCACGCCGACGGTGCGTCCGGCGGTGCTGCCTCCGTTCTTGCCCACAAACACGAGCGGTGCGTGGTTGAGTTCGATCGCGAGCTGGGTGCGCGATACCTACATTGAGACCCGCTACACGCCGCCCGCAGGGGAGCGCATGAACTGGACGATCGGGGCCAGCTACTATACGCAGGACAACCAGCGGGCCGCTTTCCAGGCCTTCGGCCCCACCCACAACCTGAACTTCCAGGACGGCGACAATTTCGGAATATTCGGTTCTGTCGATTATGCGTTGACCGAGCAGTGGACGCTGTCTCTGGAAGGACGCTGGAACACCGATACGCAGACCATCGTCTATGACGGCGTTTCCGTTCTCCAGAACCCGAACGATCCCGGCGCGATCGTGGATGCCGAACAGAAGTACAGCGCGTTCATGCCGCGTCTGATCATTTCCTGGCAGCCATCCGAGAACACCAACCTTTACGCGCACTTCTCCAAGAGCAATCTGCAGGGCATCGACACGAATGCCGGCGACTACACGGAAAGGACCGGCATCCCATTGGGTCTCGGCTTCTTCACGCCGAAGCAGACGCTTTCCGCCTTTGAAGTGGGCCTGAAACAGCAACTGGGCGGCTGGCTTAACTATGCCGTGGCGGTGTTCGCCATGGACTGGGACAACCAGACCTTCTTCGAGCTGAGTCCGGCGCCGTTCTTTACCGCGGCCAACCTGTTCGGCGATGCGGAGATCAGGGGCATGGAAATCGAGTTCGACGTGTCGCCCAACGAGTGGTTCAACTTCTCCGGTGGGTTCGCCTACAACAGCGTGGAGTTCGTTGACTTCGCCGGCGCCGGCTCGGTGGCTTCGGCCGTTCTCGCGCCCACGCTGTCGCTGGGTCAGCAGATCTCGTCAGTCGGCTACCGGCCCCGCTACATGCCGGAATGGACCGGCAGCCTGTCGACGACGGTCCAGGTCGGCCAGATGGCCGGTCTCGCCAGCAACGTCTGGCTGCGCCTGGACGGGATCTACATGGGGCAGTTCTACATCGACAACTTCGAATGGAACTCCGTCGAAGGCCATTGGAAGCTCAATGCCCGGCTGCATGCCGATATCGACGAGTGCTGGTCGGTCGAGGCGTACGGCACCAACCTGACCAACGACCTGAGCCATACGACCGCGGGCGGCACCACGAGCATCACCGGCTCGCTCAACCGCAAGAACTTTGCGCCCCTGCCGCGCAAACGCGAAGTCGGATTAAGGGTTACCTACAGCTTCTGACCGCAGCCCGTAAGCCCTGCTTTGCTCCCCCTGCTTCAGGGAGTATTGGAGGCAGGGATGCCGGAGCAAGCTACAGGGATGTATTCATGCGTCTCCCGGAAGCAGGGGGAGCAAAGCAGGGCGTGATCGAAGCGCCGCTCCCTTCCGCTACTCCTTGTAGCCGCCGAAGACCACCCAGTGGGAGAGCGCTCCCATGCTGGGGTCTTCCTTGTCCATCGTTCCCCGTTCGCCGGCGAAGTTCAGGGTGCGCGGCTGGAATCCCTGCACGATGCGGCTGAAGCCGGCGTCCTTCATCGCCTGCTCGAAGTCCACGCAGCCCAGTGAACCCCAGAAGGGCTCGGCGTTGTAGTAGTTCTGCCAGTCGCGCACGACCACGCCGCCCATGTCCATGCCCTTGTAGCGCAGCGGCACTTCCAGGTTGCACATCGCGCCGCCGGGTTTGAGCACCCGGCAGGCTTCCTTCAGGATGGCCGGCATTCCGGTGCGCGAGGTCTCGTGGAACAGGATTTCCGACGTGACCATGTCGAAGCTCTCGTCCTCGAACTTCAGGTTGCGGGCGTCCTGCTGGTGGAAATGCACCGGCTTGCCCAGCGATTCGGCGCGCGCGTGGGCGTAGCGGAGCAGGGCGCCGCCGATATCGACGGCATGCACTTCGGCGTCCGGGAACAGGTCGGTGAGCGCCAGCGTGCCATGGCCCACGCCGCAGCCCAGGTCCAGGATCCGCTTCGGCTGCTCATCGGGGAAGCCGTCCTGGATGAATGCGCACAGCGTATGGCCGCGCACGTCGTTGAGCCCGCCCGCGCGGCCCAGGCCGTAGAGCACGGCGCCGCGGTCGTAGATCGCCCCGGCGCGCACGTCGTCGCCGCCGGCGTCGTGCAGATAGCCGCCCGGCTGAATGTGCTGATCGACCAGCGTCAGGTATTCCGGGTTCGGCAGGTCCGGGTGCAGCGTCAGGCTTCCAAGCGGGTTGTCGATGGCGCGGAACTTGTCTTCCAGATCGTCCAGTTGCCGGTCGACGGTGTCGGCCACGTAGTCCCACATCAGTTCCTGCGAAGTGCGCAGCAGCGCTCCCCAGTGCTGGAAAATGGGCAATTCCTCGGATTT
The DNA here is from genome assembly GCA_009838035.1 of Gammaproteobacteria bacterium. Taxonomy (NCBI): domain Bacteria; kingdom Pseudomonadati; phylum Pseudomonadota; class Gammaproteobacteria; species Gammaproteobacteria bacterium. Next base: position 1,944 of record VXSK01000011.1, on the reverse strand, counting down.
GCGCAGCACGGCCGTGCGGTCCTTCTCGTCCTCGGGGTCGCACTCGCCCATTTCCGGCATGATCTGCTCGTTGCAGGCGTCGATGGCCTGCGCCATCAGCCGCCCGTTGGCATAGGCGCGCAGGCCCAGAAAATACTTCTGCGCCGCCAGTTCGTCGTGGGTGGCGCCGGCCATCATGCCGTGACGCGGATACACGTCGCTGCGCATGGTTTCCTGGCGCACGCCTTCGGCTTCAAACATCACCATGTTGAACCTCCTTTGAAATGCGGTCGAGTTCGCCGCCGGCCGCTGCGGGTTCCATGTCTTCTTCGAGGTAGCGGAGCACGCGGCCCATCATCTGCTGCCGGATCGGCGCCCGCTCGGCCTCGGCCTCGGCGTCCGGCAGCCAGGCGTCCACGGTGTCCTTGCCGAACAGCCCGGCCTTTTCCAGCAGCCGCTCGTGCGTGTCGATGCGCTCGCGGATCACGCTGACCTCGCCCAGCAGGGTCGTCAGCATGGCGAACAGCATGTCCAGGCGCTCGTCGCCGTAGAACGCGGGGCGCTTGCCCAGCGCCCGCCTGGGGCGTGCTTCGGCTTGTGTATTGGTGGGCATACGCAGTTCCGCTCCCGTTACCGTAGTGTAATCAGTGAATATTAAGTGCGTCTTGCGGCGGAGTAAACGAGTGGTCCAGCGCCTCGGCGACCGCCTGGTTGGTTACGCGCCCGGCATGAACGTTGAGCCCCGCCATCAGCCCGGCGTCCTCGTGCATGGCGCGCCGCCAGCCCTTGTTCGCCAGCGCCAGCGCGAACGGCAGCGTGGCGTTGTTCAGCGCCTGGGTGGACGTGCGGGGCACGACGCCCGGCATGTTGGCCACGCAGTAGTGCACCACGCTCTCTTCGATATAGGTGGGGTCGGAATGGGTGGTGGGGTGGCTGGTCTCGAAGGTGCCGCCCTGGTCGATGGCCACGTCCACCAGAACCGAGCCGGCCGCCATGTTCCGCACCATTTCGCGGTTCACCAGTTGCGGCGTCGATGCGCCCGGCACCAGAACCGCGCCGATCACCATGTCCGCCTGTCCGACGTATTCCTCGATCGCCGAGCGGGTGGAATACATGGTGTTCAGGCGCGGGCCGAACTGCAGGTCCAGCTCCCTCAGCCGCGGCAGCGACTTGTCAAGCACCACGACGCGCGCTTCCATGCCCACGGCGATGCGTAGCGCATTGGTGCCGACCACGCCGCCGCCCAGCACCACGACGTTGGCCGCCAGCACGCCCGGGACGCCGCCAAGGAGCTTGCCGCAGCCGCCCATTTCCGTTTCCAGGCAGCGCGCGCCGGCCTGCACGGCCATGCGCCCGGCGACTTCGCTCATCGGCGCCAGCAGCGGCAGGTGGCCGTGGGCGTCGGTGACCGTTTCGTAGGCGATTGCCGTGACGCCGGATTCCATCAGCCGCCGCGCCTGGTCCGGGTCGGGGGCCAGGTGCAGGTAGGTGAAGAGGACCTGGCCTTCGCGCAGCATCCGGCATTCGTCGGGCTGCGGCTCCTTGACCTTCACGATCATCTCCGCTTCCCGGAACACTTCCTCGGCGTTTTCCGCAATTCGCGCGCCCAGGCTTCGGTAATCTTCGTCGCTGCGCCTGAGTCCCGCGCCGGCCCTGGTTTCAATCAGTAACTCGTGTCCGTTTTCTATCAACTCGCGAGCACTACTCATGCTCAAGCCCACCCGATGTTCGTCGGACTTGATCTCTTTCGGTACACCTATCAACATGCCGTCATTCTAACGCTGCGGCACACTGAGGCGTGTGCCCTCGCCCTGCTTTCTTCCACCCCTGTTTGCGGAGGCGCCATCCTGGCTCGATTCTCGCTATCCTTGCTCCAACGCTCCTCCAACAGGGGTGGATGAAAGCAGGGCTTTAGCAGTGCGCGCCCGGTCTTGGCGCAACGGAAGCTAGTGGCCGGGCGGGGGT
>VXSK01000010.1 GCA_009838035.1 Gammaproteobacteria bacterium | reverse complement strand
GAGTAGGCCTCTGCCTATTATTCCCTATCAGTCTTTTATAGTCCTATTAAACGCACCTAAATGGTTTATTTAATTGATAAAATAGGTATGATCCGTATCCGGAAGTTTCGGATGGAACGTGCCAATCCCGCACAAAATGCAATAGCGGAAGTAATACCCGGTGAATCGTCCCAAGCGCCTTTCCGCTTCGTTCGTACGCACGGTCAATCGGCCGGGCCGGTACGGCGACGGCCGGGGCGGTTTCGGGCTCAGCCTGCTGGTGAAACCGAGAAGCGCGGGCGGCTATTCAAAGACATGGTCCCAGCGGGTGATTCTGGGCGGCAAACCCGTGAATATCGGATTGGGCGCCTACCCGGTAGTGACCCTGGCCGAGGCCAGGGACGAGGCGCTGCGCAACCGGCGCGTAATTGCCCAGGGGCGTGATCCGCGCGTGCGTGCGCCGCTGGTTCCCACGTTCGAGGATGCGGTCGAGCAGGTGATCCGGATTCACGCTCAGGGCTGGAAGAAGGGTGGGAAAAGCGAGGCCCAGTGGCGTTCGAGTCTGCATCGCTTTGTTCTGCCCCACCTGGGCCATCTGCCGGTCAACGCGATTCAGCCGCGGGACATCATGAGCGTCCTGTTGCCGATCTGGAACACGTTGCCGGAGTCCGCGCGCCGCATCCGCCGCCGCATCGGCGTCGTGATGAAGTGGGCGGTGGCGCAGGGCTACCGGCACGACAACCCCGTCGGCGACGCACTGAGCGCGGCGCTGCCCAGGAACGCGTCCGCGCCCAGGCATTTCCGGGCGCTTCCTTTTGCGCAGGTTGCGGCAGCCTTGCAAAAGGTGCGGTCGGCCCCGGTTTACCCGACCCGCGCGCTGTGCTTCGAGTTTCTTACGCTCTGCGCGGTGCGCAGCGGCGAAGCCCGGCATGCCCGCTGGAAGGAAATCGACCTGGCAAGCGCGGTCTGGACCATTCCGGCCGAGCGCATGAAGGCCAAACGCACGCACCGGGTGCCTCTGCCGCGCCAGGCGTTACGCGTATTGTCGGCGGCGCGCAGCCTGGGGGAGGATTCCGCCCTGGTGTTCCCGGCACCGTACGGCCGGGCCTTGAACGACGCTTCCCTGTCCAGGCTTTGCCGGGAGCTCGATCTGGGCTGCGTTCCGCACGGTATGCGCAGCAGTTTCCGCGACTGGGCCGCGGAATGCTCGGACGCGCCCCGCGAGGTCTGCGAGTTGGCTCTCGCGCACGTCAACTCGAATCGCGTCGAGCGCGCCTACCGCCGCACGGATCTGTTCGACCGCAGGCGCAAGCTGATGCAGGAATGGGCGGACTACATCCGGCCTTCTTCGCGCATGAAATAGAGCGCGCCCCGATGTAGTTATCCACCTGCTACGATGATACTAAGTCATATATGAAATATGTCTTCGGTGATTCGCCGGGCTGAGTACGCTGCTGCCGTCGGCCGCGATAATTTTCATCGATGCCGACATCGAGACAATCAGCCAGCAAACACGGGCCTGCAAGCGGCTGCGGTATGATGGTGTACTAGCGTGCGGTCGAGGAAAGAAATGCTAAAAAATTCAACTTTGATTGCTGGCTTATGCACGATGTTATTGGGCCTCGCACCGGAGGGCGAGGCACCGGCACAAAATGTTGCAACGATGCCCGAAGGGGCATTCAATGCAACCGCCGATGGTTGGTATGAAGGGAGAGTGCGGTCTCTTTTTGTAGCAGATGGGGGCACGATGCGTGTTCTGTTGACGCCGCCACCGGAGGATTCCGGGCATCAATGTAACGGCGCCCCGTACATTGAGGCATCGACTTTCGTAGGCATTAATACGGAAGAAGAACGATGGGTCAAAACCCGCATCTATGAAACCTTCGCCGACGCCTTGGCCATCAACGCTCAGGTGTCCGTGTATCTGGAAGAGAGATTAGGGACTGATGGTCAAATGCAATGCGTTGTGGACCGTGTCCAGATATGGGCAACACCGAATTCCGGTACTAGTGCAACGTCGCCAACGGGAACGACCGGGGTAACGCCGCCGACCAATCCAACGCCGCCAACTACACCAACGACGCCGCCCAGTACTGTGCGCCAATACTATGGGGCGTTCGTAGTGGGCAGCACGGATACACAATTGGTTTGGTTCTGGGGAACTAATTATTTGTCGCAAGCTGCCGCCGACGACGCCGTGTTGCGCAGTTGCCAAAGCGATGCGGCCGGGCCTACAAATTGCAGAATCGAGGCTCGGTTCGGCAGTGGTCAATGTGTCGCGTTCGCTGTCAGCGACGGTACGGGCGGCTGGGGTCTTGCCACAGGTAACTCTCGTTCGGCGGCGGAAACAGGTGCCCTGCAAGAGTGCCGTAATGCGGGAAATTCGAATTGCAGTATCCGTACTACAGAATGCAATAGTCCGGCTGGAAGCTCCTTTGTGCGATCGGGAATACGAAGCGATGCAATCAGAAGAGCCCGATGATTCAAAGATGCTTGCTGGACAAACCGTTCCGAGATTTGCCCATGTATGGATTACTGGTCAGAATAGAATCAAAAGCAAGCCTTGATGAAGATGGGAATATTGTGGGAATGATTGAGGGGTGTAGGGGGTAAAACCTTTCAGAACAAACACTTATTCTGGACATTTTAGTACTAGTCGAACCCACTATGCCTGTCGGCAACCACCGTGTTGCCAGGCCATCGATACACTGGAATCTCACGGCGTAAGCGGGAATTCGTACAAGAAACTCACAATCAATTCGTATAGTCCTCTCTAGATTAGGTAGGTTGCGTGAACGGCAACCGAAAACCGCACGCTACAGGGGAGCGCATGAAGATCCAGGGCGACGAGCGTATGCTGCGCCGGCGTTCGGTGGAACAGATGACGGGACTGAGCAAGTCCACGTTGTACCGGCTGATCAAGGAAGGAAACTTCCCTCCTCCGCTGCGCTTGACCGCGAAGGCCGTCCGATGGCGGCGCGACGAAGTGAACGAATGGCTGTCGGGCCGCCCCCGCGGCGGCGGACAGCAGAAATCGTGAAAAGGAAGAACATTTCATGACGACACGAAGGATGGCGCTGGTGCTCGGCGCGGCGGCGCTGGCCCTTATCGGTTTTACGGCGGCTCCGGGCGCGGCGGCGGCCGAACCGGGCATGGCGGCGCAACTGCACATCTCTTTCGGCGCCGGTGAACCGCGCCTCCAACTCGGCATCGGCGCACTGAAGGAACGGCCCGCCGTGCAGCCGAGTCCGCTTTGGCCGATGGTCTTCCGGCCGTTTGTGCAGTTGAGTGCGCGCGTTTCGACGCCGCGCGCGAGGATTGAGGACCTGCGCCTCGATAGCCTGCTCGTCCGCAACTGGGCGCTTTACACCGATGAGGACGAGGAAGAAAACGGCGACGACGGGTCCGGCGGCAACGGGAGCAGGGTGGTGATGGTGCTCGGCGGCGTTGCCGCGGGCGTACTGATCCTGAGCTACGTCGTGGCCGACGATATCAAGGACGACGTCCTGGACGCCATCGACAGCGCCTGACCCAATCGTCCCGGGCGGGCGTTCCCCGGCTTGAATCGCCCGTTCGCAGCCCCATATCTCCGCTAGAATCCTTAACGGGTCGGCTGGGCGCAACAGCCCAGTACCGCAGCTTTGTTGATGTCTCTAGGGAGAAAAAGCCAGATGAGCGATACCAAGATTTTTGTTGACGGTTTGATGTCGGCCACCTTGCGTGACGGCGTCGTGCGCCTCGAGTTCGGTGAATTCGAGGCAGACGAGGCAGCCGGGGGCGATGAGAACGCGCCGCCCAAGATGTTTCCGAAGACCCGCGTGGCCATGCCCTGGCCCGGCTTTCTTCGCACGCTGCGCATGATGCAGGAGGTGAACGAGCGCCTGCGCCAGGAGGTCGAGAAGCAACGCGCCGCTCAGGCCAACGGCGGCACCGCAGCTTAGCGATTTCCGTGCTCAGGGAGCACGTGCTGGCGGTTGAATTGGTGTGAACGACCAGCCCAAGAACCCCGAAACCGAGCGTCCCGTCACGCCTTTGCGGGCGGCGCTGAACCAGTACCGCGGCGGATTTATCGCCATCGCGGCGTTCAGTTCGCTGGTGAACATCCTGATGCTGGTCTCGCCGGTGTATATGCTGCAGATGTACGACCGCGTGCTCACCAGCGGCAGCGGCGAAACGCTGGCGATGCTCACGCTCATCGCGGTTTTTCTGCTGGTCTGCTTCGGTTTTCTCGAATGGGTCCGGCAGCGGCTCATGCAGCGGATCGCCCTGGCGCTGGGCCTGAACATGGCCAACGACGTGCTGGCCAGCGCGTTCCGCAGCAACCTGGCCAGTCAGCAGCAGAGCTCCACTCAGCCCGTGCGGGATCTCGATTCCATTCGCCAGTTCATGGGCAGTCCCACGATCTTCGCCTTTTTCGACATTCCCTGGACGCCCATCTTCACGGCGGTGATCTTCATATTTCACCCGCTGCTGGGCGCCGTGGCCACATTCGGAGCGCTGGTGATCTTCACGCTGGGCATGCTGGCGGAATTCCGCTCGCGCCTGCCGATGCGCGCCGCCGCCATCGAGGGTCTGCAATCGCATCAGCTCCTGGAATCCTCGATGCGCAATTCCGACGCGCTCAAGGCCATGGGCATGTTCGAAGGGCTGATGGACCGCTGGCGCGGCCGCCACCGGCGCTCGGCCGCGTTCCAGTCCGCCGCCGCCGGACGCCTGAGCGCTCTGCTGGCCTCCACCAAGGCTTTCCGCTTTTCCGTGCAGGTGGGCATTCTCGGAACCGGCGCCTACCTGGTCCTGCAGGGTGACCTCACTCCGGGAATGATGATCGCCGGTTCGATCATCATGGGCCGCGCGCTGCAGCCGATCGAGCAGGGCATCACCGCGTGGCGCGGATTTGTCGGCGCCCGCCAGGCATGGCGCCGGGTCAATGCGCTGCTGGAGGGTTTCGGCGCCGATCCGGACGCCGATGCGACGGACCTGCCGCGACCCGAAGGCAAGGTGGAAGCGGAAAACCTGAGCACCGTTCCGCCCGGCGGCGAGACGCCGGTCGTGCGCGGAGTGAACTTCACCCTGCAATCCGGCACGCTGACCGGGTTGATCGGTCCCAGCGGCAGCGGCAAATCGTCGCTGGCCAGCGTGATGATGGGCGTGTGGCCACCTTCCGAAGGAGCATTGCGCCTGGACGGCGCGAGTATCGACGGCTGGTCGGACCACCTGCGCCTGAAGCACTTCGGCTACCTGCCGCAGACCGTGGAACTGTTCGAAGGCACGGTTGCCGAGAACATTTCGCGGCTTCAGGAGCCCGAGGCCGAGGCCGTGATCGCCGCCGCTCAAATGGCCGGCTGCCACGACGTGATCATGCGTCTGCCCGGTAATTATTCTTCGCCGATCGGCGCGGGCGGACGTGGCCTGTCGGCAGGTCAACGCCAGCGCGTGGCGCTGGCCCGCGCGCTGTATGACGATCCCGCGTTTGTCGTACTGGACGAACCGGATTCCAATCTCGACAGCGAGGGGCAGGAAGCGCTGGCGCAGGTCCTGGATACGCTGCGCGAGCGCAGGATCACCACGGTGCTGATTACCCACAACATCCGGCTGCTTCGGCGCGTCGACAGGATCGGCGTGATGAACGAGGGACAGCTCGTGAACTTCGGTCCGCGCGACGAGGTGCTGGGGCAGTTCGCCAAACCCAAGGCCCAGGCCCGGGCGGGCCGCCCCGCGCAACAGCCCGCCGGTCCGGCCAAACCGATACAGGTTAAATACACGCAATGAAATTTCAGATGCAAGCCCCCCCGCAGAACTGGCGTGAGAAGGTGCTGGCCTTTCTCAAGCGAATCTTCGAGACGCCACCCAAGATCGAGGAAAACGAGACGGTCGATCCGCTGAAGGACCGCGCCATGTGGATTGGCGGCAGCGTAGTGACCGGGGCGCTGCTGATCTTCGTCCTCTGGGGCTCGCTGGCCCCGCTGGCCCAGGGCGTGGTCGCGACCGGCATCGTCGAGGTGGCCGGCGAGAACAAGACCGTGCAGCACCTGGAAGGCGGAATCGTCAAGGAAATGTTCGTCCGCGAGGGCGATACGGTAGAGGCCGGCGAAACGCTGCTGGTGCTCGACGACACCAAGCCGCGCGCCGAGCAGGACCTGCTGGAGGCGCGTTATTACGGCGCCCTGGCCGAGATCGACCGACTGAGCGCTGAGCTCTACAACCGCGAGGAAGTTCAGTTTTCCAGGGAGTTCGAGTCGCTGCGCGGCGATGTCCGGATCGAGGAGATCATTCAGGCCGAAATCGACCTGTTCAAGGAACGCCGGACCCAGCACGCCGGCGAGATCGAGATCCTTAACAGCCGCGTGGAACAGCTCGGAGAGAAGGTCCGGGGTCTGCAGGCACGGCGTGAAGCTTCCGAACAGGAACAGGCCTTGCTGGAGAAGGAGGTGGAAACGCTGGAGAGCATGGCTGAAAAGGACCTCGTTTCCGACGAGTTGCTTACCCAGCAGCGGCTCAATCTGGCCCAGACGCGTGGCCAGGTCGGGCAGATCGGCGCCGAGATCGCCGAGGCGCAACTGGCCATCGGCGAGACCCGCCAGCAGGTCATCCAGTTGAAGAACGACTACCGCACCGAGTTGTCGACGGACCTGACCGAAGCGCGGAATCTCGTTTTCGAAACCGGCGACCGGCTGTTCGCGGTTCGCGACCAGGTCCAGCGCACCCGGATCACCTCGCCTCAGAAAGGCAAGGTCATCAACATGCAGGTGCACACGGTGGGCGGCGTGGTACCCACCGGACAGCCGATCATGAACATCGTTCCCGAGGACGACACGCTGATCGTGGAAGCCCAGGTGCGCCCCGCCGACGTGGACAACGTCCAGGTAGGGCAGGAAGCGCGATTGCGCATAACGCCGTTCAAGCAGCGCGCCACGCCCGAACTCATCGGCGAAGTCATTCTGGTTTCCGCCGACATCTTCACCGAAGACAACACGCAGCTTCAGTACTATCTTGCGCGCATCGCCATTTCGGAATCGGAGCTCGCCAAGCTGGGCGACAAGGACATTCGGCCCGGGTTCCCGGTGGAAGTGACCTTCACCGGCAGCAAGCGCACGCTGGTGCAGTACCTGGCGGAGCCGATTTCCGACGCCATCCGGCGAGGCATGAAAGAAGAATGAAAATCGTAATCGTTGCCCTGGCCGCCTGCGCCGTTTTCGCCGCCCCCGCCTCGGCCCAGCAAGCGGGAGGCGTCGACGACGCGCCGTATTCCCTCGAACAGGCGCTGCGCGACGCCGTGCAGCGCGACCCCCGCATTCGCGCCGCCGGCAGCCGGGTGCAGGAAGCCGGCGAGGAATTCGCCGAGGCCCGAAGCCTGCGCTTCCCGACCATCAATGTCACCGGCGGCGGAGGCTGGGGCTATAACCGCAACGAGGCGCGCAGTATCGGAATCTACGAGGGCAATTCGCGAACCTCCGGGCTGGAGGTCAAACAGACCATCTACTCCTTCGGGCGCATCGGCGCCCGCGAGCGCGAGGCCAGCGCCCTGATCGCCGCCGCCGAATACGACGCCGACGACACCCGCCAGTCGGTACTGGCCGATGCCGCGATCGCGTATGCCGAGCAGGTGCACCGCCGCAGCATCCTGAACCGCCGCATCGAATTCGAACGCCTGGTGGGCGAGCAGGAAACCTCGGTGCGCGAACTGTTGGAGTTGGGCAGGTCGGACCTCACCCAGATGCATGAAGTCCTTCGCTACCTGCACCAGGCCCGCGCGCAGAGGATCGAGGCGGAGACCGCCTACAACCGCGCTCAATCCGAACTTGCGCGGCTGACCGGCGATATCCGCGAGAACCTCGACGCCGAGGGCCTGGTCGAACTGGAGCGCCGTCAACCCGAGACGCTGGCAGCGGCCAGGACGCGCGGTAGGGAAGGCGCCCCGATCGCCGGTAAGGCCCGCCAGAACCTGGTGGTCGCGGACAGCCGAATGAAATATCAGCGCGCCGAGCTGTGGCCGTCGCTGGAACTGAAGCTTGGCGGGGGCGACGGCTACGTGGGCGAAATCAAGACCCGCGACGCCGACGTGCAGCTGGTGCTGAGCATGCCGCTGTTCGAAGGGGGCAGGAAGTTCGCGGCGCTGCGCAAGGCGCGCTATGCCAGGGAAGCGGCCCAGTACGACCTGGACGCCGACATGGAGCAGCTCGAACTCAACATCTCGGTTTCCTGGAACCTGGTCAACGGCCTGGCGCGGGCCTGCCTGGAACTTGAACGCTCGCTTGAAGACGCCGCGGAGATCGTGTCCATCGTCGAGGAGAAGCTGCGCGCAGGCCGCGGAACCGTGCTGGACCAGCTTGAGGCCGAGGAAATCGTGGCCGAGACCGACGTAACGCTGCTCGAGAAGCGCATCGAACTGGCCGAGGCCCGCGTGGGGCTCCTTCGCAACATCGGCTCCCTTACCCCCGCCCTTTAGCCCCCCTGGGACACGTGCCCGCGGGTGCCCATGCCGGTACCGACCCGGCCGAATGACCGCACAACTCGCCGGGATACACCACGCCGGCGGAATACGCTGCCAAGGCTGCCTGATATAGTGTTTTTCCCTCAGTTCAGATGAACCGGTTCTGGGGGGAGATCACCATGGGCCGGCAATTATGAAAGTTCACGCAATGAACAAGCCCATGGCGCTGTTGCTCACTGCGTTGGCAGCCCTTGCAGGTCTCGCGTGGTGGTTCGCCGACACGAACCGCGAACCTGGCGACCGAACCGCGGTAGTTGACACCAGTCAGGCAACCGTGGACCGAGTATTACGGCGGACCGCGAGGGAGAGTCAAGCCGGCGTGGAGGCGACTGCCGTCACGTCCCCGGGTACATTTGTCGCTACGCGTACGAACGATGCGCAATCCTCCGAGGCTTCGCCAAGTTCCGAGCTCAACGATCTGCCTGACGGTTATTCGCTCGGCACCTACCATGGCCTCATGCGGCGCGCCCCGCTCAGTGGCAGTGTCGAACCAGAGCTCCCCCAAATTCCACTGTGGCTGAATTCCGCGTTTGCCCCGGGCGCGATCCTTGCTCAGGCCGCGGCGTCCGGGCGCGAGTTCACATTCGCGATACTGCGGCCTGCGCCGCGTACACGTCCACAGGACCTGCATCAGTCTCTCGCTGCGCTGGGCGCGCGGATTGAAGGCATGTCGGGCGAATACGCGCGCGTTCGCGTTCCGGCCGAGCGCAGTCGGCTGGAATCGATAGCCCGGCTTCCGGAAGTGCTGGGGCTGGGCGTATTGCCACCGGAATACAAGATCGAGGAGGCGTTCGCGCAGGAGCTGGAGTCCAGTTCCACGGGAGATTCCATACCGGTCTTTATTACGCTCATGGGCGCTGACTCTACGGGTGAATGGCGGCAGGCGCTTGCCGGACTCGGAGTTATCGTTGGCGCCTACGACGCCGATCTTCGCAGTTACACGGCGAACCTCCCGGCGGCGGCATTGATGTCCGTCTTGGCCGCCGACTTCGTTATGACGGTTGAACCCGTTCCGGTAGTAAGAGCGAATCACGGTTCGGCGGTGCCGGTAATGGGTGCCGACGAGTTGCGTCAATTTGAACCGGCCATGGAGCGCTTCACCGGCGTCACGGGAGCGGGCATTGCCGTGGGAGTGCTGGATACGGGGCTCAACGCCCAGCACATGGATATTTCGTACGGGCGTACGAGCATTTGCGGCGCCAGTTTTGTCATGGATGAAGGCTGGGACCTGTGGATTGATCTGCATGGACATGGCACGCACGTCTTCGGCACCATCGCCGGCGCGGGGCGTGCGGACTCGTTGCTCGCAGGCATGGCCCCGTCGGTAAGCCACCTGCGGTTCGGGAAGGTGCTTTCCAGTTACGGTTCCGGAAGCACTGACGATATTCGCCGGGGCATGGACTACCTCGCGCGTCCGTCGGGTTGCGTCTGGCAAGGCGAATCTGGCGACGCCGTCAAGCCGCTGATCGTCAATATGAGTCTTTCCGCGACCAACCTTGCATTTTCGGGTCGGGGCGTCGGAGAGCGTAAGCTCGATGCGGTCGTATACGCTCATTCGCAGCTTTATGTAGTGGCTCAGTCGAATGCCGGACAACACGGCTTCTCCAACTATGGCACGGCCAAGAATTCGCTTTCGGTGGGCGCCGCGGAAGACTCCGGCATCATCGCCTGGTTCAGCAGTCACGGGCCGACGGCAGACGGCAGGCTCGCGCCGGGGATCGTGGGAACGGGCGTAGGCCTGACATCCGCGCGCGGCGCTGCGTCGCGAGCGGGCTACAACACGTTGAGCGGCACGAGTATGGCGGCGCCGGCGGTGGCAGGCGTGGCGGCACTGCTCATGGAGGCGCGGCCCGAATTTCAGGATCAGCCGGCGCTGACCCGCGCGCGGCTCATGGCGAGCGCCATACGTCCGCACGCTTATCTGGAAACCCGCGGTCAGCTTCCGGTGGATAATACGGATGGTCCGGGGGATTTCAACAACCTGTACGGGTTGGGATTGGTTTCAGCACGCACCAGCCTGTATTCGAAGGATGAGGCCGAGGGATGGCTCATCGGTAGCGCCAGCGCGCAACCCGAAAGTGACACCTACGAATATATCGACATCGAGGTCCCGGAGAATGCCGGCCGGCTGGACATCGTGCTGACCTGGGACGAGTCTCCGGCCGACACACTGACCCGCTCGGTGCTAAGCAACCTGGATATGTGGGCCGACCAGGGCGCCGATTGCGGCGACGGCGCGTGCGGAGAACACGCATCGCGCTCAGAGATCGACAACGTGGAGTGGTTGTTGATCGAGGATCCGGAGCCCGGCGTTTACAGGATCAAGGTGGTGCCCGTGAAAACCTACGGCGAGCCTCCGTCCGCCGCCGTAGCCTGGAAAATCGCGCGCGGCGAAGCCCGCCCACAGCTCGATCTGGATGTCGCTCTCGCGTCGTCTTCGGATGACGACAGCGCGTATCTCACTGTGGACGTGACCACCGAATCCAGCGGATACGTGGCTTCCGGGACGACAATTCACCTCGGTTGCCGTGCGCCAGAGCCGCGGGACTGCAGTAGTCTTGATCGAGCCTACCTGCCGCACCGCAGCCGGGTGTTTCGGCGAGACGGGCTTGATCGCCCGGTGCCGAGTTCCTGGAGCGCCGAATCCAGGGCGATATCGGTTGGCGAAGTCGCGGTGGGAGCGCCAAGACGGGTGCAACTGAAATTTCTTCGTGAGGACATTCCCGCCGGCGGTGTTCTCCACGTCACGGCAAGTTCATGGAATGCTGCGGCGGCGAGCCGGAGCATTCAGCTGACTGAGGACGAGAGCACGCCGGGCGCTGATGCCACTGCGCCGGCCAATGACAGTTTTGCGGCTGCCGAGCGTCTGTCGGGAACATCGGAACAGACGAGCCTGGATCTTGCTCTCGCGTCGCGCGAGCCGGCGGAACCGCTGGTTTCCGCCAACAGCCGGACGGCCTGGTACGTCTGGGAGGCGCCGGAAGAGGGTTTATTCAGGATCAGGGTCCAGGAGGCGGACTCCGGCAGTCCCGCAAGTGTCGACATGAACCTGTTTACCGGCGACGCCTTGACAGCGCTTGAACAGGTTACCGAAAAGCATGGCAGCGAAATCACTTTCGTTGCGAAGACCGGGACCTCCTACAAATTGCGTGTCGCATCCGACGCGTGGGATCTCGTGCCGTTGGTCCTTGGCTGGGAGTCGGCTGACTCACGGCCGGCCCATGACGATTTTGCTTTTGCCCACCAGATCGAGGGAGAGAGCGGCTCTCATTCTTCGACCAATGAAGGCGCGACGCTGGAGCGGCAGGAGTTCCTTGGCGGATATGCCGCAACCGTTTGGTACAAGTGGACCGCGCCGGTGGATGGGTTTGTCAACTTCACCATGGACGCCGAAGCACTGGAAATCCTGGCATTTGCGGGTTCGGGATTGGGTGGGCTGCGCCTCGTATCCGATACCGGTTCCGTGTGGAATAGTTCCCTGCAAAGAAGCGTGAAGTCCGTAACATTTGCGATCCAGGAGGGAGCAACCTATCACGTTGTCGTAGCATCGGCTGACGCCGATGCCAGCGGAGCTCCCTTCACACTGGAGTGGGAAACCAGTGACGACGATCCCCGGTCCGATAGCCGATGCAATGACCGTTTTGAGGACGCGATTCCGCTAGATGGCCTTGAAGGCATCGCTCTTGATCCTGAACGTTGCGGCCGCGGATATTTCACGGTGGAACCTCAGGAACCGCCTGAGACCGGCATCGCCACAGCCTGGTGGCACTGGACCGCCCCCCGGGACGGACGTTTCACATGGCGCATGGACGGATTATCGGACGCATTCCAACTCAGCATATTCACGGGAGACGCTCTGGACAATCTGGAGTTCGTCGGGTCCTTGCGCGGCGGGTCGGCACTGGTGCTGGAAGCAGCCGGCAATACGCAATACTGGATTGCCTTTGGCCGAGCTTCGGACGCGCTGGTGAACAGATCCTTCCAGCAATCAAGCGCAATTGCGTGGGGCACGACGCCCGCCAACGATGACCGGGCCGACGCCATTCGCATATCGGGCGGCAGCGGATCGGTCGACGGTTCGCTGGGCTATGCAACGGCGGAAGCAGACGAGCCACGCAAGACGGTCGGACTGGAATCCGTCTGGTGGGACTGGGTTGCACCCACGTCCGGGTGGCACAGGTTCTGGGTGGAGGGACATCCTCTCCACGCCATCGTTGAAATCCATCCCGCCAGCGGCACAAGCGCAGAGCCAACGTGGACGATCGCCACTAGCGAGCGATCCTTCCTCGCCAACGGGCGGGTCGAGACGCATCTGCTTGCGCGCGCAGGCACGCGCTACGACATTCGATTGTCAAGAAGGCCAGATATCGACCAGGAGCCCTCGGCAACCTTGCGGTGGGCCGAGTCGGCTGCGCCTGTGCAGTTGGCATACAAGGGCGCCGTCACCGAGGCGTCTCTTCTTGCCGACCCTGTGTTCGACCGGACCTTTTCGCCAGAAAACCTCGCCATGACCGGCGACGGCGAGCACTTGTTCAGCACTTCGGCGCATCATGTCTACTCGTTCTCTCGAGACACCGAAACCGGAGACATCGCCCTTTTGCACCGGACGGACAACGAATCGGATTTGGACAGAGGATACCGTCTGTGGTGGAGCCCGCTCCACGAACGGTTGTTCGCAACGGCTCCTTGTTTTCGAGGCCACAGCATCGAGTTGCCGGAATCCGGTCTGTTGCTGAGCCACCAGGAGCTTGACGACTTCGCCGATCGCTTCCGCACGAACAACCGTCTGACCTGCGACTTCTCGCCGATCTTAGGCGATCCGGACGGACGCTACCTCTACGCACTGCGTAGTAATTACTCACGCAGCAACGAAAGCTTGTTGGTGATGCGTGCGGATTCGCCCACCGAGCTCACTCTCGTACAAACCGTTTCGGCGAGCAATGCCTCGGGTGAAGACTTCACCATGGTTGAGAATCTGACTGGTCTCAACGATATGACGCTTTCTCCCGATGGCTCTTACCTCTACCTCGCGGTTGAGAACGGACTGTTCGTGTTTTCCAGGGATGCTTCCTCCGGCAAACTTGAGTCCGTGCGGGAAATGCTGCGCAGCGACGCCGACCACGAACGGGCCTTCCGCCAGATGGGCAGCCTGAGGAATGTAGCTCTGGATGCAAACGGTACGGTACTCTTCTTAAGCGGTCCCAATTCGACGAGTGCATGGCCACCACCCGTCTCCGATACGGTATTCACAGCATTCGATATCTCAACGGATCCGTCAAATCCAAAGCACCTGGGCACGCTGACTGAATTCTCCTTCGAGAGCAAGTTGGACACGTCTGACGCGCGGAGCCATCTGCGACCCCGACCACGCGCATTGCAGAATTGCGAACGGTTGATGGCGCATTCCGATCTGCCGGCTGTGGACGTATTCTGCGGTGAAGGATATTACGTGGTTCGCTGGAATGTGGAGGCCGGCGCACTCGAGGTCAGCGATTTCGCCATCTCAGGAAGCGATGACCGGTTCGGCAACACGGTGCCGCAACTGCGCGCTAACGGACAGGCGGCGCAGAGTTCCGACGGAGCGCATGTCTATCGGGCGACGAACTACACGAACAACAGCGGATCCGACGCGATCCACGTCTTCGAACGTGCCAGCGCCATGAAACCGGAGTAATCCGACTTTCGGTGTGTATTTCGGTGATCGACGGGGCTAGTCGTGAGGAGCTCGGCCGGACACGGCGCCGCTGGCGGGTCGTCGCGTCATGACGGCAGAACTCACGCAGCAGATCGAAGCGCTCCGCGAACGGATCTCGCAATTGAGCGCGGCGATTCTGCGCATCAGCGCAAGCCTGGATCTCGCCACCGTGCTGCAGGAGGTCGTGGACAGCGCGCGCGCTCTCACCGGGGCGAGCTACGGGGTGATCGTCACGATCGACGAGTCCGGCGAGCCGCGCGACTTCGTTACCTCCGGGTTCACGCCCGAGGAAAAGCGCCGGTTCGCCGAGTGGTCCGACGGGCCGAGGTTGTATGCGCATCTGCGCGACCTGCCGGGACCCAAGCGGCTGGAGGACCTGCCGAATTACGTGCACGAGCGCGGCTTCTCTCCCGACCTGATGCGTTCGGAAACGATTCAGTCGATCCCGATGCGCCACGGCGGCGAGCAGGTGGGCAACTTCTTCGTCGCTGAGAAGGCGGACGCGACGGACTTCACCGACGAAGACGAGGAATTGCTGATGCTGTTCGCCTCCCAGGCGGCGACGGCAATCGCCAATGCCCGCACCTATCGCGACGAGCAAAGAGCGCGGGCCGATCTTGAAGCGTTGGTGGAGACCTCGCCCGTGGGCGTTGTCGTGCTCGACGCGAAGACCGGCCAGCCGGTGTCGTTCAACCAGGAGGCGCGGCGCCTGGTCGAGCAACTGCTTCCCCCGGGCGTCGCTCCGGAGGAGGCGATGAAAGCGTTGACCTGCCGCTTCCCTAACGGCACCGAACTCGCAATGAATGAACTTCCGCTGCTTCGCGAGCTCGGCGGGGCGCGGGCCATGCGCGCCGAGGAGGTTGTGCTGTCGGTGCCGGACGGCCGCAGCGTGGCCGTGCTCGTGAACGTGACGCTGAATCAGTCCGCGCAGGGCGATCTCGAATCGGTCGTGGTCACGATGCAGGACCTGGGTCCGTTGGAGGAGTTGGACCGGCAGCGTTCGGAGTTTCTGAGCATGGTGAGCCACGAACTGCGCACGCCGCTGGCCGCCATCAAGGGGTCAAGCACGATCTGGCTCGACGCGTCGCCGTCGCCGGACCCGGCCGAGACGGACCAGTTCTTTCGGGTGATCGACGAGCAGGCGGACCACATGCACAAGCTGATCAGCGACCTGCTCGACGTGGGCCGCATCGAGGCGGGAATGCTGTCCGTATCGCCGGTGCCGACCGAGCTCACGACGATGGTGGAGCAAGCGCGCAACGCGTTCTCGAGCGGCGGCGGCACGCACGCGATCCTGATCGATATTCCACGCGACCTTGCGCGCGTGCTGGCGGACGGGCGGCGCATGGCGCAGGTGCTGGGTAACCTTTTCTCCAACGCAGCGAGGCATTCGCCCGGGTTCACGCCCATCCGCGTCGCCGCGTGGCGGGACGGCATGCAGGTGACGGTTTCGGTGTCCGACGAAGGCCGCGGCGTGTCGCCGGAGAAACTGCCGCAACTGTTTCGCAAGTACGCACGCGGAAACGATCAGGACGCACCGCGCGGCCAACGGGGTGCCGGCCTGGGACTGGTGATCTGCAAGGGCCTGATCGAGGCGCACGGCGGGCGAATCTGGGCCGAGAGCGGCGGAACGGACCAGGGCGCGCGATTCAGTTTTACGCTGCCGGTGGCCGAGGAAGAGACGATTGCGGCCGGCGACGGCCGGAGTGCGCCGGGCGCCTCCGGCGGGGCCGGCAGGCGGGTGCCCATTCTGGTGGTGGACGACGACGTAAGGGCGCTTCGCTTCGCGCGCGAGGCGCTCACGCGCGCGGGCTATTACCCCGTGGTTACCGGCGAGCACCGCGAAATTCCCCGCATTGTCCGCACGGAAAAGCCCCGGCTGGTCCTGCTGGACCTGATGCTGCCGGACACCGACGGCATCGAACTCATGAGGACCGTCCCCGAACTGGCAGATCTGCCGGTCATCTTCATTTCCGCCTACGGCAGGGACGAAACCATCGCCAAGGCCCTGGAGCGAGGCGCGGTCGATTACCTCGTCAAGCCGTTTTCGGCAACCGAGCTCACGGCGCGGATTCGGGCGGCCCTGCGTACGCATACCGAACCGGAAACGTTTACGCTCGGGGACCTCACGGTGCGCTATGCGCAGCGGCGTGTGACCCTGGCGGGAGAGGAACTGCGCCTGACCGCCGGCGAGTACGAGCTGCTGCGCATTCTTTCCGCAAATGCGGGCCGCTGCGTCAACTATGATGCGCTGATCCGCCAGATGTGGCAGGAGCCGGGCGCCGGCGACCCCGACCGCGTCCGCACCTTCGTCAAGCAATTGCGCCGCAAGCTCGGCGACGATCCGGCGCGCCCGCGCTATATCCTCAACGAGCGCGGCGTGGGCTACCGCATGGCCGCACCGTAGCGGATTGTTCCACGATGTCAGGGCGCGTCTCATCGACTCTTGCTGTCGTGGCCGCGCTGGCCTTCCTCCGCATTGCGTCAGCGGCGGATTCCGTTCAAACAGTCCCGTTCTTTCCGTCGGCGTCGGAAGCCTGGGACCGGCAGGGTGTCGCACAGATCATCAACCGATCCGGCAAAGCAGGCAAGGTGACGATCGAAGCGATCGACGATGAGGGCGCAACCTATGAACCACTTTCGCTCTCCATCAACCCTGGCGAGACCGTGCATTTCAACTCATTCGACCTGGAGGTCGGCAACCCCGGCAAGGGGTTGTCCGGGAGCACGGGTCCCGGCCGCGGGGACTGGCGGCTCCGGCTTGCAAGCGAGCTCGATATCAAGGTTGTTTCCTTCATCCGCACGAGCGATGGCGTCCTCGCGCCGATGCAGGACACGGCGCCCTGGCGGGATGGCGGCTACCGCCTCGCTTTCTTCAATCCGGGAAGTAACCGCCACCAAGAGAGCCTGCTTCGGTTAATCAACTTGGGTAAAACGAATGAAACGGTCGAAATCGGCGGTGTGGATGATGCGGGTGCATCCAGTCCCGGCAGGGTAACCGCGGAGATTCCCGCAGGAGCAGCAAGAACGTACTCGGCCGCGGAACTGGAATCGGGGCGAGCGGCGGGCCTTGACGGATCTCTGGGCGACGGTGCAGGCAAATGGCGGCTGAGCGTCCGGTCGGATCAGCCGGTGACCGTGATGGGTCTGTTATCGAGCCCAACGGGCCGCCTCACGAATCTGTCGGCTCTCCCCGACAGTCCGGCCGACGGAATCCACCGCGTGCCGTTGTTCCCCCCGGTATCCGATCCCCTCGGCCGCCAGGGATTGGTGCGGATCATCAATCACTCGGACTCCGACGGAGAGGTATCGATCAGGCCATACGACGACACGGGTCGGCAGTACGAGGAACTTACGCTGTCGTTGGGAGCAAACGAGGCGAGGCACTTCAACTCGTATGACCTCGAAATCGGCAATGCGCGCAAGGGCCTGACGGGAAGCACGGGGGCCGGGGCCGGCGACTGGCGGCTGGAGCTGGCAAGCGGCCTCGCGATCAGCGTGCTGTCGTACATCAGTTCGCCTGACGGCGTCGTGGCGCCTGTCCAGGGTACGGTGCAGGCGAATGAGGTAACGCGGACATTCGACTTTAGTGAAGGGGAACAAGGGTTCGTTGGCGACTTTGCAGACTACCCGCCGGACAATGAGGATATCTACGAGCTCACGTCAGAATACCGTCCTCTGCCGTCGCCGCTGGATTCCGGGTCGGCGCTGTACCTCTCCGGCGTTAATCGCAGTGACGATCTTGTGATGTTCTACAAGGGACAGGTCGGCGGGCTCGTCCCGGGCGCGATCTACAACGTCGCGGTCAGCGCCGAGATCGCTACCGACACGCCGGCCGGGTGTGTGGGTGTCGGTGGAGCGCCGGGCGAGAGCGTCTGGATCAAGGCCGGCGCGAGCGACGTCGAACCGCTACCGGTCCTGCGGGACAACTACCTGCGCATGAACATCGACATCGGCAACCAGTCAAACGGGGGCGAGAATGCCGTCGTGCTCGGGAATATGGCCAACTCCCGGGATTGCGAGCAGCCGCGCCAATGGGAACGCAAGTCGTTCGAGGCTCGATCGATACCGCAATCGGTTTCGGCATCCGATACTGGCCAAGTCTGGCTGTTCTTCGGCACCGACTCGGGATTCGAGGCACGCACGGAAGTTTATTTCACCCAGGTAACGGTCACTTTCACGCCGCTGGGACCGGACACGCCAGGGCATTTGTCCGACCCAATTCCATTGCATTGGCTGCCACCGCGGAAGGACAGGCCTGATGTCCTTTAATCGCCTGGGAAGCCATCGGCTTTCGCCTGGGTATCGCGCGGGCTGGAGTGGCGGCCGCGGAGGATTTCGCTAGAGCCTTCGGATCGGGTCCCCGGCGCTCACTCGGCCCGACTGCACGACCTTCGCATTGATGCCCCGAAAGCAGTGCGCCTTCCCGCGCCGCGAGTTCACGAACTTCATCGCTTCCAGCCCGAACCTGGCCGTGAACTTCTTGCAGCCGAGGTGAGGAATCGAAGTGACCTCGATGACGGCCGAACCCATGGCAAGCCGCGTGCCGGCGGGAAGGTTCTCCTTGCCGAGGTCGAGATCGACGAAGAACTGATCGCCAGCGAGCGCCCAACGCTCCCTGGACCGTGCCACGAGCGAGATGACCCGCGAGTTCATGATATTGAGTTGCATGTCCGGATGGGCCGATCCGTCGGCCGTCATCCGGCTCCCGCGCGAGCGCCAGTTGTCTCCGACGAGTCCCTCGGCGACGTCCAGTTCGCCCGAATCCAGCACCTCCCGCTGGTCGGTGTCCGGTCGGCGAACGATCATCGAGACGACCCCGTCGTCCCTGGGTGACGAAAGGATGTCCGGCAGCCCCGCTTCGAGTTCGTCCGCGTTCAGAAAAAGCATGATCCCGCTCCTGGCTCTCCGCGGCTCCGGGCCGCCCTCAAGCTACTCGTAAGTCTCCAGCAACTCCGCCGTGTGCGCCGTCGTCCAGCAGGGGTTGTACGAATACCCCCGGATCACTTCCACCGGCGCGAGCGGCAGCAGCTCCTCGTTGTCCGAATAGCCGAACTCGACGCTGCCTTCTCCGGAAAACACGTTGATCGCGCGCGTGTTGCTGATCCGGTTGCGGATCAACTGCTTCGTGGCCGGCACGCTGGGACTCATGGCCGGGTAGTAGCGCACCGAGTAGAGCCAGCCGAACTTCGGCGCGGCATTGTCGTCCTCGCGCTTCTCCAGGCGCACCGACAGGTCCACGATGCGGTAGCCCTCGCGGTCCACCACGCCCCGCAGGTTCGAGCCCACGCCCAGCGGCTTGATCACGGGATGATTGGGCGGGATATGCGTCAGGTGAATGCGGGCGATCTTCTTCGGCCAGCCCATGAAGTTGCCGAAGGTCATCGACCAGTCCTTCGACACCCACATGGCGTTCATGAAGGTGCCGGGTTCGCCCTTGTAGGAGCAGCGCAGACCCACGACGCCCTCGGTGTAGCGGGTGCGCTCGGGGTTGTCGTACAAGAGCTCCGGGTTGTCGCCCGGCACGCACACCAGTTCATCGACGATCGCGAACGCGCGGCCGGTGGGGTCCGGTTCCAGCGGCGCCGGCAGGTAGCGCGCCACCTGTTCGACGTCGGCGCGGTAGTCCACGAACAGGAAATGCCCGCCGTAGTGGTGCGGCGTGGGCGTGACCAGCGCGGCCTTGCCCTCAGGCGAGAGGGGGTTGCTGTAGCCCTTGAGGTTCAGTTTCCGCTTTTCGCTCACAGCTCGGCGAGGATTTCCTCGGTGTGCTGGCCGGCCGTGGGCACGTCGCGGAACAGCGTCGGGCGGCTGCCGCCCACCGACACCGGCAGCGCCGGCAGGGACGCCTTTTCGCCGGCGTTTTCGCCGTCCGGCACGGTGACTTCGAGCAGCCCGCCGGAAGCGGTCAGGTGGGCGTCGTCGAACAGGTCCTCGGGGCGGGCGATGGGTGCGAACGGCAGGCCCGCCTGCGCGCAGCGCTCCATCAGTTCGGCCGGCGTCATGGCCGCGAAGGTCTCCTTGATCTTCGGGATGAACTGGTCGCGGCGCGCCACCCGTCCGGAATTGGTCTTCAGGCTTTCGTCGCCGCCCAGCTCATGCAGTTCGAAGGCCTCGCAGAACCGCACCCATTGCACGTCGCTCACCACGCCCACGAATATCTGCTCGCCCGTCTTCGTGGCGAACACCTCGTAGATGGCCCAGGCCGACACGCGCGCCGGCATCGGCGTGGCCGCGGCGCCGGTAACGGCCTTCTGCGCCATGTGCTGGCCCACCAGGAACACCGCGCTCTCGTACAGCGTGGCCACGACTTCGCAGCCGCGTCCGGTGCGCTCGCGCTCGTTAAGCGCCGCCAGCACGCCCAGCGCGCCGAACATGCCGCCCTGCACGTCGATCACCGAGGCCCCTGCGCGCAGCGGCTTGCCCGGAGGCCCGGTCATGTAGGCCAGCCCGCCCATCATCTGCGCCACTTCGTCCAGCGCCGCGCGGTTCTCGTACGGGCCGGCCTGAAAGCCCTTCTCGGTGCAGTAGATCAGGCGCGGATTGCGCTTCGACAGCGTCTCGTAATCCAGCCCCAGGCGCTGCATCGCGCCGGGCCGGAAGTTCTGGATCAGCACGTCGGAGCGGTCGGCGAGCTTGAGCGCCGTGTCCATGCCCTCCGGCGACTTGAGGTTGAGGCAGATGCTCCGCTTGTTGCGGTTGTACATCGGAAAATAGCCCGCGCCCGACCCCGGCAGCCTTCGCGTCGGATCGCCGCCCGGCGGCTCCACCTTGATCACGTCCGCCCCCAGGTCCGCCAGCACCAGCCCACACGCCGGCCCCATCACCATGTGCGTCAGCTCCAGGACCTTAAGCCCCGCCAGCGGCCTGCATTCACCCGTATTCACAGCACCTCAGCGTACCGTTTTTGCGGCCACGCCCGCAACAATACCCCTCATCCCCAAATGCGCATCGCGGCCACGATTGCAGCAAACCCGCCGTAGGTACCAGCCATGACCCAGATGACGGTGCGGTAAACGCCGGCAATGGAGTCCTTCAATTCAGCCCGCAATGCTCCAAAGCCTTCCACCATCTCAGTACGGAAGTCGGCCAGGTCCTCCTTGGTCACGAAGTTCTTCACATCGTCCTTCGTCGCGAAGTTCTTGAGGTCCGCTTTCGTCGCGAAGTTCTCCAGGTCGCTCCTGGTGACCAATTCATTGTCGATGCGGGCCTTGATCGCGCCCAGATCGCGGGCGATCCGCTCGCTGATCTCCATTGAGCGGCTTACCGTTCCCACAATCGCGTGCGCCTGACTGCCGCTGAATCCGGCTGCTTCAAGTTCCTTTGCCTCCGACAGTGTGTCGTATGCCAGTTCCTCCATTTTCGCACTCCTTGCGAAATCCATTGAACAAGCCGCGCAAGGGCCGATCCGGCCCCCGCGATGGAACCTCTTTATAGCTATGCGTACCGCTCATTGTCAAGCCGGAATTGCAGACGATCAAGCAGCTATCGCGGCGAGGGGTCAGGCCCAGGGGCGGGCGGTGCGGTCGGATTTTTCGAAGGCTTCGATGGCGGCGGCGTGTTCGCTGAGCGTGAGGGCGATGGGGTCCAGGCCCTTGAGGATCATCTCGCGATCGCGGAGCTTCATCGAGAAGGGCAGGGCCCGGTCGCCGACACGCTGGACTTCGCAGGCGCCGAGGTCCACGGTCAGGCGCAGTTCCCGGCGTTCGGCCTCGGCGCCGAGCGCATCCACCTGGGGTTCCGGCAGGACCACGGCCACGATGCCGTTCTGCGCGCAGTTGGCCTGGAAGATTTCGCCGAAACTGGGTGCGATGACCGCGCCTATGCCCCAGTCGGCCAGCGCCCAGACTGCGTGCTCGCGCGACGAGCCGCACCCGAAGTTCTCGCCGGAAATCAGTATCTTCGCCTCCCGGTAGCGGGCCCGGTTCAGCACGAAATCCGGCGCCTCCTCGCGCGTCGCCAGGTCGGCGTAGCGCCAGTTGGCGAACAGGCCTTCTCCCAGGCCCTCGCGCGACACCCGCTTCATCTCGCGGCTCGGAATGATCGCGTCCGTATCGACGTTGCGCCGCATCAGCGGCGCCGCCACGCCGGAAACCACGCCTCTCACGGTACCGCCTCCATCAGCCCAGTTTGCGCGGGTCCGTCAGGCGGCCCGCGACGGCGGAGGCGGCTACGGTGGCGGGGCTGGCCAGGTGGGTGCGGGCGCCGGGGCCCTGGCGGTTCTCGAAGTTGCGGTTGGTGCTGGACACGGCGCGCATTCCGCCGAATCCGTCGCCGCCGGCGTAGAAGCACATGGAGCAGCCGGACTCGTGCCACTCGAAGCCGGCATTCTCGAACACGCGGTGAAGGCCTTCGGCTTCGGCCGCGGCGCGCACTGCCATGGAACCGGGAACGCAGATCGCCTTGACGCCTTCGGCCACCCGCCGGCCGTCGAGGAGCTTCGCCGCCGCGCGGAGATCGGACAGGCGCGCGTTGGTGCATGAGCCGATGAAGGCCGCGCCGATTTCCAGCTCGTCCATCTTCTGGCCCGGCGCCAGGTCCATGTAATCGAGCGCCCGGCGCATGGCATCGCGCCGCCCGGCCTCACCGGAAGGCTCCGGCACCTGAGCGTCAATGCCGGTCGAGTGCTCGGGGCTGGTGCCCCAGCTCACCTGCGGCGCCATGCCTTCGCAGTCCAGTTCCAGTTCGCGGTCGAACTCGGCGCCTTCGTCCGTCTTCAGCTCGCGCCAGGCCGCCAGCGCCTGGTCCCGCAACGCGCCTCGCGGGGAAAACTCGCGCTCGCTCACGTATTCGAACACGTCCTCGTTGGGCGCCACCATGCCGGTCCAGGCGCCGAACTCGATGGCCATGTTGCAAAGCGTCATGCGGCCTTCCACTCCCAGCGCGTCGATCGCATCGCCCGCGAACTCCACCGCGCAGCCCAGGCCGCCGGTCGCGGAGTGCTTCGCGATCACCGCCAGGATCAGGTCCTTGGCCGTGACCGCCGGGTCCGGCCGGCCGACAAAGTTAACGCGCATCGCCAAGGGCTTCTCCACCCGGAGCGTGCCCGTGGCCAGCGCGTGCTCGGCCTGCGTGGTGCCGATGCCCCAGGCCAGCGCGCCCAGGCCGCCCACCGTGCAGGTGTGGCTGTCGGGACAGACCAGGGTCAGGCCGGGCAGGGCGATGCCGAGCTCCGGCGAGATGACGTGCACGATGCCCTGGCTGGGATCGTCGATGTCGAACAGCCGGATGCCGGCCTCGCGCGCCGCCTCGCGCGTGGCGGTGATGAACTCGGCGCCGCCGGGCATGCGCGTCAGCCCGGGTCGTCCGGGTTTCGTATCGACGATGTGGTCCATGACGCAGAAGGCGCGTTCCGGATGGCGTATCGTCCGCCCGGCCTTCTCCAGCGCCTGCAGGGCCAGCGTTCCGGTGCGCTCGTGCAGGAATATCCGGTCGATGGCGATCAGCGACTGCCCGTCGTCGGTGCGCGCCACCTCGTGGGCGGCCCAGAGCTTCTCGAACAGCGTGCGCGGCGTCGCGCTCAAGCCGGGCGTCCTCACGGACGCCCCCTCCTGCGGATCCGGAACAGGCCTTCCTGGGCCATGGTCGCGACCCGCGTGCCGTTGCGCGCATAGACCGACGCCCTGGCGAAGCCCCGCGCGCCACCGGCCCGCGGGCTGTGCAGGTCGAACAGCATCCACTCGTCCACCCGCACCGGGCAGTGGAACCACATCGCATGATCGAGGCTGGCGAGCTGAAAGCCGGTGGGCGGGAGAACGTGCGGGAAGGTCACCATGCCGATCAGTCCCATGTCGGAGGCAAAGGCCAGGAACGCCTGGTGGGCCTCGACGTCGTCCGGCAGGCGCGCCGAGGTGCGCATCCACACCAGCTGGCGTGGCTCGCGGGCGCCCGTGCCCAGCGAGTGCACCGGGTCCACGGGCCGGAAGTCGAGCGCCTGCGTAAGCCTGAGCAGTTTGAAATAACGGGCCGGCATCCAGTCCGCTTCACCGGAAGTCAGCTCGCGCAGGTCCTTGCATTCCGCGGGCGGCGGCGCGTCGGGAATCGGGTCCTGGTGCTCGGGGCCTTCCTGCACGGCCTGGAACGAAGCGGTCATGTTGAAAATCTGCCGGCCGTGCTGAACGGCCACCACGCGGCGGTTGGAGAAACTGCCGCCGTCGCGGGCGCGGTCCACCTCATAGACGATCGGTGCGCTGGTGTCGCCCTCGCGCAGGAAATAGGCGTGAAGCGAATGCGCGACGCGGCCTTCCACCGTGTGCAGGGCGGCGTACAGGGCCTGCCCCAGCACCTGTCCACCGAATACCCGGCCGGTGCCGAAATCGCGGCTCTGCCCCCGGAACAGGTTCTGCTCCAGCGACTCCAGCTCCAGCTGATCGATCAGTCCCTTCAGGGCGTCCACGCTCATCGCATCGGATCGCGTATCCATGCGGTACAGCGTACAGCATCGGCGAAAAAGAATGCCGTAAGATAGGTCGCTCGCGTTGGGAGAGGCTCGGGTATGGCCAGACACGGCAGGATGTCCGTTACGCTCGCCAGGATCGGCGCATGGATCTGGGGGGTGGGCGCCGTTGTCGTGGCGGCCAGCATCGGCGGATACCGGCTGGAGACGCTTCCCCTGATGCCGGCCTTCATCGGCTACGTCGCCAGCGTTGCGATCATGGCCCTGGCGACGCTGTTCCTGCTGGTGGGGATGATCGGCGGCCGCGGCCGGATGGGGAGCTGGGCATTCAACGGCGTGTGCTGGATCGCACTGGTCCTGAGCGTGGGAATGACCCTCAACAACCTGCTTTGGCTGCGCCAGGGGCAGGTGTCGCCGCCGATCCACGACATCAGCACCGACACGGTCAACCCTCCTGAGTTCGTGGACATACTGCCGCTTCGCGCCGGGGCGCCCAATCCCCCGGAATACGCGGGCAGCGAGGCCGCCGAACAGCAGCTCAAGGCGTACCCGGAGATCGTGCCGCTGGAGCTTGACGTGAGCCCGGCCGAGGCGATGGCGCTTGCGGAGAGCGCCGCGCGGGCCATGGAATGGGAACTGATTACGGTGGCGTCCGGCGAGGGACGCCTGGAAGCCGTCGCCACGACCGCCTGGTTCGGTTTCAAGGACGATGTCGTGGTGCGCATCGTCGAGTCCGGCGACGGTTCGCTGGTGGACGTGCGTTCCAAGTCGCGACTGGGCCTTTCCGACGTCGGGACCAACGCCCGCCGCATCCGCCGTTTCATGGCGCAAATGCAGCCGAGCGGCTAGCTCGCATGGTGCGCTCTTCTATAGCGCACCGGGCTGAAATGAAAGACCGGTCGGCGTATATCGATTTTATTGAGCGCCGCTATTTTGGGGGCGTTTCGGCGGGCGACCTGGAAGGGGTGCTGGATTGTTTCGCCGACGATGCGGAGGTGCTGATACGCCACGGCGACAACCCCGAACGGCGCTATTCGCCGTCGCCGGGTCCCGGGCAGGAGCCGCTGCCGGGCTTCTTCGAGCACCTTTGCGGGAACTACGACTGCTGGTTCGGCGAGTTCCGCCACACGATCGACGTGGAGGGGCAGCGCGCGGCCAGCCGCTTTGTCGTGCGCCTGACGCCGAAGCCCGGCGGGCTCTATGCGGACCATCCGGTGCAGCAGTTGCTGAACTCGAACTTCTTCGAGTTCACCGGCGGGCGGATCACGTTCATGATGATCAACTACTCGAACGCCGCTGGACCGGACACGCCCACCGGCTATCCGCGCGACTGAGGGTCAGATCATGTAGAGGGCGAGGGTCTCGGCGGTGCAGGCGGGCTTTTTCTGGCCCTCGATCTCGACCCTGTGCCGGCAGGTCATCTGAATGCCGCCGAGGCGGACCCGGGCCTTGAGCACCGTGGTGCGTACCCGCACCCGGCTCGGGCACACGACCATGTTGGAAAAGCGCACCTTGTTCAGTCCCCAGTTGA
This sequence comes from Gammaproteobacteria bacterium, assembly GCA_009838035.1. Classification (NCBI taxonomy): domain Bacteria; kingdom Pseudomonadati; phylum Pseudomonadota; class Gammaproteobacteria; species Gammaproteobacteria bacterium. The sequence goes on along the minus strand of VXSK01000010.1, from coordinate 4,393 downwards.
TCGCCCGCTTGAGCGTGGGCATCCGGACGAACTCCTCGGTTGCGCCGGGGATCAGCGACAGCGTCAGGTAGCCGTGGGCGATGGTGGCGCCGGTATCGAGCTCCTGCGCCGCCCGGTCGGGATCGACGTGGATCCACTGGTAGTCCTCGGTGGCTTTCGCAAAGCGGTCGATCCGCTCCTGATCCACGACGATCCAGTCGGACACGCCCACCTCGACGCCTTCCAGCGCCCTTGCGTCTTCGATCGATCGGACCTCGTGAGCCAAGTGATATTCGCCGGCACCCCGTCGTGCCGCGTATTATCACCGCCCGCGGTCGATCATTGCCAGGAATTCGGCCCTTGCGCGGGCGTCGTCGCGGAAAATGCCCAGCATCTGGCTGGTCACCATGTTCACGTTGCGCTTTTGGATGCCGCGCGTGGTCATGCACTCGTGCGCGCCCTCGACCACCACCGCCACGCCGCGCGGCTCGAGAACGTTGGAAATGCACTCGGCGATCTGCGCCGTGAGTTTCTCCTGCACCTGCAGGCGGCGCGCGTAGGCGTCCACCACCCGCGCCAGTTTGCTGATGCCCACCACCTTGTCGCGCGGCAGGTAAGCCACGTGGGCCTTGCCGATGATCGGGGCGATGTGATGCTCGCAGTGCGAGTTGAAGTCGATGTGGGTGAGCGCAACGATTTCGTCGTAGCCGTTCACTTCCTTGAACGTTCGCGCCAGGAAATCGTACGGGTCCACGGCGTAACCGCTGAACCATTCCTCGAAGGCGCGCACGACACGCTTGGGCGTGTCCACCAGGCCCTCGCGCTCGACGTCGTCGCCGGTCCAGCCCAGCAGAACGCGCACCGCCCGCTCCGCCTCGCTGCGCGTCGGCTTGTTGCTGTCGTTCTCGCTCATGAGGTCGTGGCTCCGCTGCGCATGTGTTTGCGCAGATCGTCGGGACTATTGATGTTCGTAATGTGCATCGGAATCAGTTTCAGCGGCCGGCTTTCCAGGTAAGCGCGCGGCGAGGGGCCGGTTCCGCCGGCCGTTTCCTTCGCCAAGCCCGCAAGGGTAGCGGGTTCGTAGATCGCGCACAATGGCTGCACGACCCCGGTGGCCGGGTCGCAGCAGGCGGTGGCGGCGGCGTTCGGGTCGCGTTCGGCCACCAGGCGCTCGAGGTCTGCGCCGCTCAGGGAGGGCTGATCGCAGGCCAGCGCCAACCAGGCCCGCCCGGGCGCCGCGGCGTGCGCCGCCTCCAGCCCGGACGCCGGTCCCTGGCCGGGATGGCGGTCGAAAAGGCAGCGGTAGCGCGAGCGCAGCGCGTCGGACGCCTGGTCGGGGCGCACCGACACCCGGACGTCGTCAAGGACCGACTCCAGCAGCCGGACCGCACGTTCCAGCAGGCTCACTCCGCCGATCTCGGCGGCGGCCTTGTCGCTTCCGAAGCGCGTGCTCAGGCCCCCCGCCAGCACCACGCCGGAAATCGGCGCGTCAGCCGGCGCCGTCATCGCGGTAGTCGCTCTTGCCGCCGGTCTTCCGGACCAGCCGCGCCGCCCGGATCTCGATGCCGTGGGATACCGACTTCAGCATGTCGTAGACGGTCAGCGCGGCAACCGTCGCGCCGGTCAGCGCCTCCATTTCCGCGCCGGTCTTGCCGGTTACCTTGACGGCGCACTCGATCTCGATCTCGTTGCCCTTGAGCTCCAGTACGATCCGGCAGCCCTCGAGCTTGAGCGGATGACAGAAGGGGATCAGCTCGTGGGTGCGCTTGGCCGCCTGGGTCCCTGCGATGATGGCGGTCTGGAACACCGGCCCCTTGTGGGTGTTGATTTCGCCGTTTTCGGCCTGCGCGGCTGCCTCGGCGGGCAGCACGACGAGCGCGCGGGCCGTAGCCGTGCGCTCGGTCACGGCCTTGTCGGCCACATCCACCATGCCCGGGCGGCGCTTCGAATCGATATGCGTAAGCATCGATTGAGAATTATAGATTCCGCCGGGGCGCGGGCCTTCGTTTCGGCCGAACTTGGGCCATCCGCGATATACTTTGCGCCCCAGATCGAGTAGTCCCATGCCGGTAGTAGCGAAGTTTGAAATTACGTATACGCAGTTCTTAAACGAGCACGGTAAAGCGCAGCAAGAATTGCCCGAATTTGCCGCCGACGCGGGCGAAATGGCGCGCATGTATCGCTTCATGCACCTGACCCGGGTGTTCGATCAGCGCTGCATAAACCTGCAGCGCACCGGGCAGGTCAACACCATCGCCTCCAGCCACGGCCACGAGGCTTCCCAGATCGGCATGGCCGCCGCCATGCGGCCGGAAGACGTGCTGGCCCCTTCGTATCGCGAGCACGGCGCGGTGCTTTGGCGGGGCGTTCGCATGAGCCAGTTGCTGGCCGTTTGGGGCGGTGACGAGCGCGGCCACGACTGGGATGGCGCCAGGCACGATTTTCCGTACTGCGTGCCGATCGCCACGCAATGCCTGCATGCGGCGGGCGCGGCGCTGGCCCTGAAAATGCGCGGCGAGGAGGCCTGCGCGGTGGCGCTGTGCGGCGACGGCGCCACGTCCGAAGGCGCGTTCTACGAGGCCCTGAACGCCGCCGGCGCCATGAAACTGCCGGTGGTCTTCTGGATCACCAACAATCGGTACGCTATTTCCATGCCCGTGGAAGGCCAGACCGGCGCCGAGACGCTGGCGCAGAAGGCGATCGCCGTCGGCATTCACGGCGAACAGGTGGACGGCAACGACCTGATCGCGGTGCGCAACGCCGCCGAAATCGCCACGCAACGGGCCCGTTCCGGCGGCGGCGCGTCGCTGGTCGAGGCTCTGAGCTACCGGCTGGGGGACCACACCACGGCCGACGACGCCACCCGTTACCGCCCCGACGAGGAGGTCGAGCAAGCCGCGAGGCGGGCTCCGCTTCACCGGATGAAGCGCTTCATGCAGGAGCGCTTCGATTGGACCGACGAGCAGGAAGAAACGCTGATCGCGGAGCTGGAAGCCGAAGTGGAGAAGGAGGTCGAAGCCTACCTGGCGACGCCCCGGCCGACGATCGAGGACATTTTCGAGCACCAGTTCGCCAACATGCCGGCCGCGCTCGAGGCCCAGCGGGAAATCGCCCGCAAGTACCCGGTTCCGGACCACGGCTGATGGCCAATCTGACGCTGGTCGAAGCGGTCAACCAGGCGCTGGCCTGGGAGATGGCCCACGACGACAGCGTGGTCGTTTTCGGCGAGGACGTGGGCGTGAACGGCGGCGTGTTCCGCGCCACCGTGGGCCTGCAGGAGAAATTCGGCGCCGAGCGGGTTTTCGATACGCCGCTGGCGGAAGCGATGATCGCCGGCCTGTCCGTGGGCATGGCCACGCAGGGGTTCAAGCCGGTCCCGGAAATCCAGTTCATGGGCTTCATCTACCCGGCGCTCGACCAGATCATCAGCCACGCCAGCCGGATGCGCAACCGCACCCGCGGGCGGCTGACCTGCCCGATGGTGCTGCGCGCGCCGTTCGGCACCGGCATCCGCGCTCCCGAGCACCATTCCGAGAGCACCGAGGCGCTGTTTGCGCACATGCCCGGCGTGCGGGTCGTGATCCCGTCGTCGCCGGTGCGCGCCTACGGCCTGCTGCTTTCGGCCATCCGCGATCCGGACCCGGTGGTTTTCCTGGAGCCCAAGCGGGTTTACCGCGCCTTCCGCCAGGAGGTGCCGGACAACGGCGAGGGACTGCCGCTGGACAAGGCCTTCGTGACCCGTCCGGGGACCGACGTGACACTGATCAGCTGGGGCGCGTCGGCGCTGGAGACCTGGAACGCGGCCGGCGAACTGGCCGACGAGGGCATCGACTGCGAGGTGGTGGATCTGGCCACGGTAAGTCCCATGGACAAGGACACCATCCTGGAGTCGGTGTCGCGCACCGGACGCGCGGTCATCGTTCACGAGGCCGCGGTGAGCGGCGGCCTGGGCGGGGAAGTGGCCGCGATCCTGGCTTCGGAAGGCCTCTACAGCCTGGAAGCGCCGGTGATCCGGGTGGGCGGCTACGATGCCGTGCCGCCGCTGGCGCGGATGGAATACGGCTATATCCCCAGCGTTCAGCGGATCAAGGACGCTGTGCATGAGTGCATCGAGAGTTGATCGGGCAGTTAAACCGGAAGATTGGAATGAGAGAGTTCAAATTACCTGATCTTGGCGAGGGTCTGACCGAAGCCGAGATCGTGGAATGGCATGTCGCCGCCAATGACGAGATCAAGCTGAATCAGCCGCTGGTCTCGGTGGAGACCGACAAGGCCGTGGTGGAGGTGCCGTCGCCGGTGACGGGCCGCGTGATCTCGGTGCACGGCGAGGCCGGCGACGTGATCCCCGTGGGCGACGTGCTGGCCCGCTTCGATGTCCCTGGGGGGGAGGACGCCCCCGCCCCCGCGAAAGAGG
>VXSK01000009.1 GCA_009838035.1 Gammaproteobacteria bacterium | reverse complement strand
ATAACCCACTTTTTCCTGCAAAACACCGGTTTCGACCCTGCCCTTTCGGGGAGCGTTGGAGCAGCACTGCGATAATCGCGCCAGGGATGGCGCCTCCCGGAAAGGGCAGTGTCGAAACCGGGCGAGGGGCCGGCACGATATTGACTTTGCGGGCGAATTCCGCATAATTCGCGGATTCCGTGCTTGCGGCTGAGGCTGCCTCGATGGGCGTCCTCAAGGAACGCTGCAAGCCGGGTTTTTCCAACCGCAATACAAGGACAAGGGGCAGGCCGTAAAGCAATGTCCACGGTGAATCAGCTTGTGCGCAAGGCGCGCGCTCCGCGGCGGGCCAAGACCAGCGTTCCGGCGCTGGAGAACAGTCCGCAGAAGCGCGGCGTTTGCACGCGCGTCTATACCACCACGCCCAAGAAGCCGAATTCGGCGATGCGCAAGGTGGCCCGGGTGCGTCTTACCAACGGCTTCGAGGTCACCAGCTACATCGGGGGCGAAGGCCACAACCTGCAGGAGCACTCGGTTGTGCTGATCCGGGGCGGCCGGGTAAAGGATCTTCCCGGCGTGCGCTACCACACCATCCGCGGCACTCTCGATTGCGCCGGCGTAACCGACCGCCGCCAGGGCCGCTCCAAGTACGGCGCCAAGCGGCCGCGCTGACGCCATGTCCCGCCGCTCCCGCGCCCCGCGCCGGCCCGTACTGGCCGACCCGCTGTACGGCAGCGAGCTTTTGTCGCGCTTCATCAACATGATCATGAAGAGCGGCAAGAAGTCGGTGGCGGAGAACATCGTGTACGGCGCCATCGACGTGATCTCCAGGATCCGCAAGCAGACGCCCGAAGAGGCGCTGCAACTGCTGGAAGAGGGCCTGGAGAACGTCAAACCCACGGTCGAGGTCCGCTCCCGCCGGGTCGGCGGCGCCACCTACCAGGTGCCGGTGGAAGTGCGCACCGCCCGCCGCGAGACGCTGGCGATGCGCTGGATGATCGACGCGGCCCGCAAGCGCACCGAAAAGACCATGGCCGAACGCCTCGCGCGCGAACTCATGGAAGCCTCGGAGAACTCCGGGGCCGCCGCCCGCCGCCGCGAGGAAACCCATCGAATGGCGGAGGCCAACAAGGCTTTCGCGCATTACCGCTGGTAGGCCGGCCGCCGGCGCCAGATCCTTGTTCGGCCAAGCGTCCTTCGGCCTTCACGGTACGGGTACAGAACCATGCGCGCTACGCCCATCGCCCGTTACCGCAACATCGGCATCATGGCCCACATCGACGCCGGCAAGACCACGACCACCGAGCGGGTCCTGTTCTACACCGGCGTATCGCACAAGCTGGGCGAGGTCCATGACGGCGCGGCCATCATGGACTGGATGGAGCAGGAGCAGGAACGCGGCATAACGATCACTTCGGCGGCCACCACCTGCTTCTGGAGCGGGATGCGCCGACAGTTCCCCGAGCACCGCATCAACATCCTGGACACGCCGGGACACGTGGATTTCACCATCGAGGTCGAGCGCTCGCTGAGGGTGCTGGACAGCGCGGTGGCGCTGTTCTGCGCGGTGGGCGGCGTCGAGCCCCAGTCCGAGACCGTGTGGCGCCAGGCCAACCGCTACGGCGTACCGCGGCTGGCTTTCATCAACAAGATGGACCGCGTCGGCGCGGACTATTTCCGCGTCGTTCGCCAGATCGAGTCCCGCCTGGGCGCCAAGGCCGTGCCCATTCAGGTCCCCATCGGCAGCGAAGCCGATTTCGCCGGCGTCGTGGACCTGGTCGAGGAGCGCGCCATCTACTGGAGCGAGACGGACCTCGGCACCACCTACCGCGAGGACGACATTCCCGAAGAACTCGCCGAAGTCTGCGCCGAATGGCGCGAGCGCATGGTGGAGGCCGCCGCCGAGAGCGACGACGAGCTGATGGAGAAGTACGTGGGCGGCGAACCGCTCACGACCGACGAGATCCGCCGGGGCCTGCGCGAGCGCACGCTGCGCAACGAGATCGTGCCCGCCATGTGCGGCAGCGCGTTCCGCAACAAGGGCGTGCAGGCGGTGCTGGACGGCGTCGTGCATTACCTGCCTTCCCCGGCCGAAAAACCGCCGATCACCGGCATCAACGGTTCCGGACAAACGGCCGAGCGCGCGCCGAACAACGAGGCGCCGTTCTCGGCGCTCGCCTTCAAGATCGCCAACGACCCGTACGTGGGCAACCTGTCGTTCATCCGCGTGTATTCCGGCCGCATCAAGTCCGGCGACCGGGTGCTCAACGTCACCCGCGGCAAAAAGGAGCGCATCGGACGCCTGCTGCAGATGCACGCCAACGACCGCGCCGAAGTCTCGGAAATCAGAGCCGGCGACATCGTGGCCGCGGTGGGCCTGAAGGACGTGACCACGGGCGACAGCCTTACCGAGGTCGGCAAGCCCATCGCCCTCGAGCGCATCACGATCCCGGACCCGGTCATCCACGTGGCCGTGGAGGCCCGCACCCGCGCCGACCAGGAGAAGATGTCAACGGCGCTTCAGAAGCTGGCCAAGGAGGACCCCTCGTTCAAGGTGTCCACCGACAAGGAGTCCGGCCAGACCATCATCGCCGGCATGGGCGAGTTGCACCTGGAGATCCTCGTGGACCGCATGCGCCGCGAGTTCCAGGTCGAGGCCAACTTGGGGCGCCCGCGCGTGTCCTACCGCGAGACGATCCGGCAGGCCGTGGAGCAGGAGGGCCGTTTCGTGCGCCAGACCGGCGGCCGGGGCCAGTACGGCCACGTGTTCCTGCGCCTGGAGCCGCTGCCGTCCGGAGGAGGCTACGAGTTCGAGGACAAGATCGTCGGCGGCTCCGTGCCCAGGGAATACATCCCGGCCGTGAACAAGGGCGTGCAGCAGCAGATGGGCGAAGGCGTGCTGGGCGGCTACCCGGTCGTGGACGTCAAGGCGACGCTCTACGACGGCTCGTTCCACGAAGTCGATTCCAGCGAGGTCGCGTTCCGCGTGGCCGCGGCCCAGGCTTTCCGCGAGGGCATGAGGCGGGCCAAGCCGATCCTGCTGGAGCCCACGATGAAGCTCGAGGTGGTCACGCCCGACGACTACATGGGCGACGTGAGCGCCGACCTGACCCGCCGCCGCGGCGAACTGCACAGCATGGAGGAGTCGCCCGCGGGCAAGGTGGTGCGCGGCGAGGCGCCGCTGGCGGAGATGTTCGGATACGCCACCACGCTGCGCTCGATGTCGCAGGGCCGCGCGACCTATTCGATGGAATTTTCCCGTTACACTCCGGTTCCCGCCAAGGTGGCGGCGGACCTTACTCATACCGGCTGAAAGCCGAACTGCAAGGAGAGAATCACCTATGGCCAAGGCGAAATTTGAGCGTACCAAGCCGCACGTGAACGTGGGGACGATTGGTCACGTGGATCATGGGAAGACGACGTTGACGGCGGCGTTGACGAAGATCATGGCGGCGAGTCACGGTGGTGAGGTCAAGGCGTTTGACGAGATTGACAATGCGCCGGAGGAGCGCGAGCGCGGGATCACGATTGCGACGGCGCACGTGGAGTATGAGAGCGACAATCGTCACTATGCGCACGTGGACTGTCCGGGTCATGCGGACTATGTGAAGAACATGATCACGGGCGCGGCGCAGATGGACGGTGCGGTGCTGGTGGTGAGCGCGGCGGACGGTCCGATGCCGCAGACGCGCGAGCATATCTTGCTGGCCCGCCAGGTGGGCGTTCCCTATATCGTCGTGTATCTGAACAAGTCCGACATGGTTGACGACGAGGAGCTGCTGGAGCTGGTCGAGCTGGAAGTCAGGGATTTGCTTTCGCAGTATGACTTTCCGGGCGACGACACGCCGGTGATCGTGGGCAGCGCGTTGCAGGCGCTGGAGGGCCAGGAGGGCGACCGCGGCGTCGGCAGCGTGCGTGCCTTGGTCGAGGCCATGGACAGCTATATCCCCGAGCCCGAGCGGGCCATTGACGGTGCCTTTTTGATGCCGATCGAGGACGTGTTCTCGATTGCCGGGCGGGGCACCGTGGTGACCGGGAGAGTGGAGCGCGGCGTGGTCAAGGTGGGCGAGGAGGTCGAGATCGTGGGGATCAAGGACACCTCGAAGACCACCTGCACCGGAGTCGAGATGTTCCGCAAGCTTTTGGACGAGGGACAGGCGGGCGACAACGTGGGCGTATTGCTTCGTGGCGTGAAGCGCACCGAGGTCGAAAGAGGCCAGGTGTTGTCGCGTCCCGGTTCGATCACGCCGCACACCCGGTTCAACGCCGAGGTGTATGTCTTGACCAAGGAGGAGGGCGGCCGACACACGCCGTTTTTCAAGGGGTATCGCCCGCAGTTTTATTTTCGGACCACGGACGTGACGGGTGCGGTGAAGTTGCCCCAGGACATGGAGATGGTGATGCCGGGCGACAACGTGCGCATGGAGGTGGACCTGATTGCGCCGATCGCGATGGAGGACGGTCTGCGCTTTGCGATCCGCGAAGGCGGCCGCACCGTCGGCGCCGGCGTGGTCGCGAGCGTAGTGGAGTAGAGAAAATGGCTGAACCGCAAAACATCCGAATCCGGCTGAAGGCTTTCGATCACCGGCTGATCGATTCGTCGGCCCGAGAGATCGTCGAAACCGCGCGCCGCACCGGCGCCAGGGTGCACGGCCCCGTGCCGCTGCCCACCCGCAAGGAGCGCTTCACCGTGCTGATTTCGCCGCACGTGAACAAGGACGCCCGCGACCAGTACGAACTCAGGACGCACAAGCGCCTGCTGGACATCATCGAGCCCAGCGACAAGACCGTCGACGCACTCATGAAGCTCGAGCTCCCCGCCGGCGTAGACGCCCAAATCCGCTTGAACTAACCCTCCATGATCGCTAAAATTGTTAGTCTTTGCCCGCTAGCCCTTACTGACCCTCTTCTTCTGGGGGCATGTGAGCCAGTGAGCGCCGATGACCCGGCGCTCACAGCGGAACCGAGCCCCATGGACGGGTTCATGCGTCCCCCGGAAGAAGAGGGTCAGTAAGGGCGGTTTTACACGCCCACGAGACTGCCATGAGCATCGGTTTGATCGGCCAAAAGCGAGGAATGACGCGCCTGTTCACGGAGGAAGGCACCAGTGTGCCCATCACCGTGATCGAGGCGCGCCCGAATCGCGTGACCCGCCAGCGCACGCCCGACAAGGACGGCTACGCAGCCGTGCAGGTCACCGTGGGCGAGGCGCGCAAGGCCCCGGGCAAGGCGCTTGCCGGCCAGTATGCCGATCACACCCCGGGCGAAGGCCTGTTCGAGCACCGCCTCGACGACCCCGCCCAGCTTGAGGTCTATCAGCCCGGCGCCGAAATCACCGTGAGCGTGTTCGCTCCGGGCCAGCATGTGGACGTCACCGGCACCACCATCGGCAAGGGCTATGCGGGCACCATCAAGCGCCACCACTTCCACGGCCAGGACGCCACCCACGGCAACTCCAAGGCCCACCGCGTGCCCGGCTCCATCGGCCAGAACCAGACCCCCGGACGCGTGTTCAAGGGCAAGAAGATGTCCGGCCACATGGGCAACGTGCGCCGAACGGTCCAGAACCTCGAAGTGGTGCGGGTCGACGAGGAGAGAAACCTCATCATGATCAAGGGCGCCATTCCGGGCCACACGATGGGCCGCGTACTGGTACGTCCCGCCGTGAAAATGCCGACCCGACAGACCCAACAGGCATAGACCATGAACGCAACGGCCACAAAAACCGACCGGCAGGAAAAGAAACCAGCCGTTGCGAAGCCAAAGAAGGCAAAGCCGACCCGAAAGGTCTACAAGCCTTTCTCCGACGACGTTCCGTTCAACGAGTCGCTGGTCCACCAGGCCGTCGTGGCCTGGCTGGCGGGCGCCCGTAGCGGCACCAAGGCGCAGAAGAACCGCGCCGCCGTGCGCGGCGGCGGCGCCAAGCCGTGGCGGCAGAAAGGCACCGGACGGGCCCGCGCCGGCACCCGCTCCAGCCCGATCTGGCGCGGCGGCGGCCGCACCTTCGCCGCGACCCCGCGCTCGCACGCAAAGAAGATCAACCGCAAGATGTACCGCGGCGCCATGCGCTGCCTGCTCGCGGAAGTGGCGCGCAGCAAGCGCCTGACCATCGCCCGCGAAATCGAACCGGCCGATCACCGCACCAGGACGGCGCTCGCGCTGCTTGAGGCACTCGAGTTTTCCGGCGGACTGATCGTGGTCGAGTCGTACGACGACTACCGCGAGTTCTGCCTGGGCATCCGCAACCTGCCCGGCGTGGACATCATCGATCTGCGCGAGATCAACCCCGTGGCGCTGGCGGGCTCCGGCCCCATCCTGATCACCGAAGGCGCCTTCAAGGAACTCAAGGAGCGCCTGCAATGAGCGCCGAGAACCTTTCCGAGCGCCTGCTCAACACGATCCGCGCGCCGCACCTCTCGGAGAAGGCCCTCAACCTGGCCGAGAGCGAGGGGCGCAAGCAGCTCGCCTTCCGGGTGGCCGTCGACGCCACCAAGCCGGAGATCGCTCAGGCCGTCAAGGAAATCTTCGACGTGGAAGTGGACTCGGTCACGGTCATCAACTACAAGGGCAAGGCCAAGCGCCGCGGCACCACCATGGGCCGGCGGCCGAACTGGAAGAAGGCCTACGTGACTCTGGCGGCCGGACAGGACCTCGACTTCGTGGGCGGAACGGGGCAGTAGCATGGCGCTGAAACCACTCAATCCCACGTCGCCCGGACAGCGCTTCGCGGTGCGCGTGGTCACGCCCGAACTGCACAAGGGCGCGCCGTACCGGCCGCTCACCAAGCCGCTGCCCGGCCGCGGCGGACGCAACAACGCCGGGCGCATTACCACCCGGCACCGCGGCGGCGGGCACAAGCGCCATTACCGCGTGGTCGATTTCCGCCGCGACAAAGACGGCATCGCCGCGCGGGTCGAGCGGCTCGAGTACGACCCCAACCGCAGCGCCCACCTGGCGCTGCTGGTCTATGCCGACGGCGAGCGCCGCTACATCCTGGCGCCGAACGGCGTCAAGGCCGGCCAGCAGCTCATGTCCGGCCTGGAGGCGCCGATCCGGGTGGGCAATTGCCTGCCGTTGAGCCGGATTCCGCTGGGCACGCAGATCCACAACATCGAGATGAAGCCCGGCAAGGGCGGCCAGCTGGCCCGCGCCGCCGGGGCTTCCGCGCAGCTTCTGGCCCGCGAGGGGCCGCACGCCACGCTGCGTATGCGCTCCGGCGAAATGCGCAAGGTGCCGGTCGTCTGCCGCGCCACCATCGGCGAGGTGGGCAACGACCAGCACGGCCTGCGCAAGGACGGCAAGGCCGGCGTCAAGCGCTGGCGGGGCATCCGTCCCACGGTGCGCGGCGTGGCCATGAACCCGGTGGACCATCCGCACGGCGGCGGCGAGGGCCGCTCATCGGGCGGGCGCCACCCGGTCAGTCCCTGGGGCGTGCCCACCAAGGGCTACCGCACCCGCCGCCGCAAGGGCGTCGAGCGCATGATCGTGCGGCGCAGGAAGGGCAAGTGATGCCCCGCTCGCTTCGCAAGGGCCCGTTCGTGGACCTGCACCTGATGAAGAAGGTGCAGGTGGCCGCGGCCAACCGCAGCCCGCGCCCGATCAGGACATGGTCGCGCCGATCGATGATCGTGCCCGACATGGTGGGGCTCACCATCGCCGTGCACAACGGGCGCGACCATATCCCGATCCTGATTTCCGAGAACATGGTGGGCCACAAGCTCGGCGAGTTCGCGCCCACCCGCATTTTCCGCGCCCACTCGGGCGACCGCAAGGCCAAGGAATAGGGCTGACAGGCCCAAAGTCCCCCGGAGAATGACGATGGAAGTTTCCGCCCGCCTGCGCTACGCCCGCATCTCGACCCGCAAGACGCGGCTGGCCGCCGACATGATCCGCGGCCGCCACGTCGAGGAAGCCGCCAACGCCCTGGCGTTCACGCCCCGGCGCGCGGCGCAGCTCCTGGGCAAGGTGCTCAATTCCGCCATCGCCAACGCGCAGACCAATTTCGGCGCCGACATCGACGAACTGTATGTCAGCAAGGTCCTGGTGGACGAGGCCAAGCCCTTCCGCCGCTACCGGGCCCGGGCCCGCGGCCGCGGCGCGCGCATCCTCAAGCCGCAGACTCACGTCAGCCTGACCCTGTCCGATCAGCGCGGGTCGGGGTGGGACAGCGAGGAAGACGAGAGCTAGCCATGGGCCAGAAAGTCAATCCCATCGGCATCCGGCTGGGCATCTCCCGGCCGTGGTCGTCCACCTGGTACGCCGATTCGAAGAATTTCCCGGCGCTGGTCGAGTCCGACTACCGGATCCGCGAGATGCTGCGCAAGCGTCTCAAGGACGCCGCGGTCAGCCATATCGACATCGAGCGCCACCGCGAGAGCACCCAGATCCAGATCCACACGGCCCGCCCCGGCACCGTCATCGGCAAGAAGGGCGAGGACATCGAGCGGCTGAGGCGCGACCTCGCCAAGCTGATCGACACGCAGCTGCACCAGGTGCGGGTGAACATCAAGGAGATCAAGAAGCCCGAGCTCTACGCCCGGCTGGTGGCCGAGAACATCGCCTCGCAGCTCGAACGCCGCGTGATGTTCCGCCGCGCCATGCGCCGCGCGGTCAGCACCACGATGCGGCTCGGCGCGCTGGGCATCAAGGTCAAGGTGGCCGGGCGGCTGAACGGCGCCGAAATCGCGCGCTCGGAGTGGTACCGCGAGGGCCGCGTGCCGCTGCACACGTTCCGCGCCGACATCGATTACGGCCTGGCGGAAGCCTTCACCACCTACGGCGTTGTGGGCGTGAAGGTGTGGATTTACCGTGGCGAGAAGTCCTCGCCCACCGATACGGCCGGCGCCGCCGAGACGCCGACCGGCGCCGAGCCCAGGCCCGCGACGCCGGCAACGCCTGCTACCCCGGCCACGCCCGCGACACCGGCAACCCCCGCGGCTCCCGTGACTCCGGCAACGCCAGCGACTCCCGCGACGCCCGCAACCGCTGCCACGCCGGCAACCCCGGCTGCCCCTGAGACGCCCGAAACCCCGGTAACGCCGTCATGATGCAGCCCAAGCGCACCAAGTACCGCAAGATGCACAAGGGCCGCAACCGCGGCCTGGCCCAGCGCGGCAATTTCGTGGCCTTCGGCGAGTACGGCCTCAAGGCCACCACCCGCGGCCGCATCACCGCCCGCCAGATCGAGGCGGCGCGGCGCGCGCTGACCCGCCACGTGCGCCGTGGCGGCAAGGTCTGGATCCGCATCTTTCCGGACAAGCCCATCACCCAGAAGCCGCTGGAAGTGCGCCAGGGCAAGGGCAAGGGCAACGTCGAATACTGGGTTTCGCTGGTTCAGCCCGGCCGCATGCTCTACGAGATCGAGGGCGTGCCCGAGCCGCTGGCGCGCGAGGCCTTCCGGCTGGCTTCGTCGAAGCTGCCGGTCAATACCGCGTTCGTACACAGGCAACTGCAATGAAGGCTTCCGAAATCAGGGAACTGGACGCCGCCGGGCTCCGGCAGCGTCTTCTCGAACTGCGGCGCGAGCAGTTGCAGATGCGCCTGAGCCAGGCCACGGGGCAGGAGGCGCGCGTGCATCGCCACCGCCAGCTGCGCCGTGACATCGCCCGGGTGAAGACGGTAATGCGCGAGGCCGCATCATGAGCGCCTCGGAACGCATGGCGCGGGTCCTGCCAGGCGGGTCCGACAAGACCCGGCGGGTGGCCGTGGAGCGGCTCGTGAAGCACCCCATGTACGGCAAATACGTGCGGCGCACCACGCGCATGCTGATCCATGACGAAGACAACACTTCGCGCGAAGGCGACCTCGTCGCGATCGCCGAGGGACGCCCCGTGTCGCGCCGCAAGTCCTGGAGGCTGGTGCGCGTGCTTCGGCGCGCGGACGGGAGCAGCGACTGAGTGAGGATCCGCGGTCATGATTCAAGCCCAAACCGTATTGAGCGCGGCCGACAACTCCGGCGCGAGAAAGTTGCAGTGCATCAAGGTGCTGGGCGGGTCGCGCCGGCGCTATGCGCGCATCGGCGACGTGATCCGCGTGACCGTCAAGGACTCCGTGCCGCGCGGGCGCGTGCGCAAGGGCGAGCTGTATCACGCCGTGGTGGTGCGCACCCGCAGCGGAGTGCGGCGCCCCGACGGATCGCTGATCCGCTTCGACGGCAACGCCGCGGTGCTGCTGAACCCGCGCCTGGAACCGGTGGGCACGCGCATCTTCGGCCCCGTCACCCGCGAGCTGCGCTCCGCGCGCTTCATGAAGATCGTCTCCCTGGCCCCGGAGGTGCTGTAGCGTCATGAAGCGTTTGAAGACAGGCGACGAAGTGATCGTCACCACGGGCCGCAACCGCGGCGCGCGGGGCGTCGTCACGCGCCTGGTCGGCGAGGACCGCGTGTTGATCGAGAACGTGAACCTGGTGCACAAGCACCGCAAGCCCAACCCGCAGCAGAACCTGCCCGGCGGCATCGTCGAGGAAGAGCGTCCGCTGCACGTCTCCAACGTGGCGCTCTACAACTCCGTCACCGAGAAAGGCGGGCGAACCGGCATCAAGACGCTGGCCGACGGTCAGCGCGTGCGCTACTTCAAGAGCGACGGCGAGGTCATCGACACCGTATGAACGCGCTCGAACAGTCCTACCGCACCGAAATGGCGCCGCGCCTGGTGGAGCGGCTGAACCTGGGCAATCCCATGCAGGCGCCGAAGCTCGCCAAGATCACGCTCAACATGGGCGTGGGCGAGGGGATCTCCGATCGCGGCGCGGTCAAGAAGGCCGCCGAGGACCTGACCCTGATCGCGGGCCAGCGCGCCGTGATCACCCACGCGCGCCGTTCGGTCGCCGCGTTCAAGGTGCGCGAAGGCTACCCCCTGGGCTGCAAGGTCACGCTGCGCCGCTCGCGGATGTACGACTTCGTCGAGCGCCTGGTGAACGTGGCCATCCCGCGGATCCGGGACTTCCGGGGGCTGAACCCCAGGTCCTTCGACGGTCGCGGCAACTACAGCATCGGCGTGACCGAGCAGATCATCTTCCCCGAAATCAACTACGACAACATCGACGTCATCCGCGGCCTCGACATCGCCATCACCACGACGGCGGTGAACGACGAACAGGGCCGCGCCCTGCTCGATGAGTTCAAGTTTCCCTTCAAGAGGTAAGCGCATGGCCAAGAAGAGCATGGTGGAACGCGAGAAGAAGCGCCGGCGCATGGTGGAGCGCTACCGCGAGCGCCGGACCGAGCTCAAGCGCATCATCGCCGACCGCTCCACGAGCCCGGACGATCTGGCCAAAGCGCTCGAGGCGCTGCAGCGCCTGCCGCGCGACTCCAGCCCGGTGCGCCTGCGCAACCGCTGCGCGATTACCGGCCGGCCGCGCGGCTATTTCAAGAAGTTCGGCCTGAGCCGCAACAAGCTGCGCGAGGAAACGATGTTCGGCAACATCCCCGGCGTGAGCAAGGCGTCCTGGTAGGAGTGTCGGCATGAGCATGCAAGACCCGATCTCCGACATGCTGACGCGCATCCGCAACGCGCAGGCGGCGCTGCACGACAACGTGTCCATGCCCGGCTCGACGATCAAGGAGTCCATCGCGCGCGTGCTTCAGTCGGAGGGCTATATCGAGGGCTACGAGGCCACCGGCGAACCGGGGCCCGAGCGCACGCTGCGCATCGAGCTCAAGTACGAGCAGGGCGAGCCCGTCATCCGCCGGCTCGAGCGCGCCTCGCGGCCGGGCTTGAGAGTCTATCGCGGCGCCGACGATCTGCCGCGCGTAATGGGCGGCCTTGGCGTGGCCGTGATCTCCACTTCCAAGGGCGTGATGAGCGACCGCGAGTCGCGCGCGGCGAGGCAGGGCGGCGAAGTGCTCTGCGTCGTGAGCTGAACCATGTCCCGTCTGGCCAAACGACCGATTCCCGTCCCCGACGGCGTCACCGCCAGTCTGGCCAACGGCACGCTGACCGCGAAGGGTTCCAGGGGCGAGGATTCGATGACCGTGCACAGCGAGATCAAAATGAAGCTCGACGACGGCGCGGTGGTCGTGGCCCCGCGTTCCGGTTCGCGCCTGGCGCGCAGCATGACCGGCACCACCTGCGCCCTCGTGCGCAACCTGTTCACCGGCGTCAGCCAGGGGTTCGAGCGCCGCCTGCAGCTCGTCGGCACCGGCTACCGCGCCGAGGCCAAAGGCAGCACGCTGGCCCTGCAACTGGGCTTCTCGCACCCTATCGAATACAAGGTGTCGGACAAGGTGTCGGTAAAGACGCCCTCGCAGACCGAGATCGTGCTCGAATCGATCAACCGCCAGCTCGTCGGCCAGACGGCCGCCGAAATCCGCGCCCTGCGTCCGCCCGAACCCTACAAGGGCAAAGGCGTGCGCTACCGGGGCGAGCAACTGAGGCTCAAGGAAGCCAAGAAGAAGTAGGCGGGGTGTAGCGTCATGGCCATCGACAAGAGGATCGCCCGCGCCCGGCGCGCCCGCAAGACGCGCGCGCGGATCGCGCGGCTGGGAGCGCCGAGGCTCAGCGTGCATCGCACGCCCCGGCACATCTACGCCCAGCTCATCGAGCCCGGCGGCGGCAAGGTGCTGGCCTCGGCTTCGACGCTCAAGCTGCGCGGGGACGTGAAGAACACCGGCAACGTGGAAGCCGCCAAGGCCGTGGGCAAGCAGCTTGCCGAGCAGGCCGTCGAGGCCGGCTTCAAGAGCGTCGCCTTCGACCGCTCGGGCTTCCGGTATCACGGGCGGATCAAGGCACTGGCCGACGCCGCGCGCAAGGCCGGGCTCAAGTTTTAGCGAGAAACGCGAGTTATGGCGAACAACAACGAATCCCGCGAAGACCTGCTCGAGAAGCTGGTGCACGTCAACCGCGTGGCCAAGGTGGTCAAGGGCGGCCGGCAGTTCGGCTTCACCGCGCTGACCGTGGTCGGCGACGGCGCCGGGCAGGTCGGCTTCGGCCACAGCAAGGCCCGCGAAGTACCGCTGGCGATCCAGAAGTCGCTGGCCCAGGCGCGCGTCGAGATGAAGTCCGTGAAGCTCAAGCGCGGCACGCTGCACTACGCGATGACCGGGCGCCACGGCGCCACCAAGGTGTACATGCAGCCGGCCGCCGAAGGCACCGGCATCATCGCCGGCGGCGCGATGCGCGCCGTATTCGAATGTTGCGGCGTTCGCAACGTGCTGGCCAAGTCGTACGGCTCGCGCAACCCGATCAACGTGGTGCGCGCCACCGTGCGGGCGCTGCACGAGGCCCGCTCGCCGGGCCAGGTCGCGCGGACCCGCGGCAAGTCCGTCAAGGAGATCGTTGCGTGATGGCCAAGGCTGAAAAGCAAGTGCGGATCACGCTCAAGCGCAGCCTGCACGGGCGACTGCGCAAGCACCAGGCCTGCGTGCGCGGCCTGGGTTTGAGGCGCATCCGCCAGACCGTGACCGTGCCCGCCACGCCCGAGAACCTCGGCATGGCGCGCAAGGTCGGGTACATGCTCGACGTCGAGGAGCTCGACTGATGCTCAACTCGCTCGGGCAACCCGGCGGTCGCAAGCACCGCAAGCGCGTGGGCCGCGGCGCATCCGCCGGCGGCGGCAAGACCTGCGGCCGCGGCCACAAGGGCCAGGGCTCGCGCTCGGGCTCCGGCGTCATGCGCGGGTTCGAGGGCGGCCAGATGCCGCTGCAGCGGCGCCTGCCCAAGGTGGGCTTCGCTTCGCGCACCGCGCGCTACACGGCCCGCGTGCGCACCAGCGAGATCGCCGGACTGGGCGAGAAGACCGTTGACCTGGCGCTGCTCAAGGACCGCGGCCTGGCGCGCTTCGACGCGCGCGCCGCGAAAGTGTTCCTGAGCGGAGAGGTCAAGAAGCCGGTGAAGCTCGTGGGCATCGCCGCGACGGCCGGGGCTCGCAAAGCCATCGAGGACGCCGGCGGTTCCATCGAGGAGCTCAGCTGATGGCCAGGCGCGGACAGGCCGGCACGTTCAACCCCGCCGCGGCGCTCGGCGAGGCCACGCGCTTCGGCGACCTGCGCAAGCGCCTGCTGTTCCTGGCCGGCGCGCTGGTCGTCTATCGCATCGGCGCGTTCATCCCGCTGCCCGGCATCGACCCGAACGCGCTCGCCCAGTTCTTCCAGCAGCAGGAAGGCACGATCCTGAGCATGATGAACATGTTCTCCGGCGGCGCGCTGGAGCGGATGTCGATCTTCGCGCTCGGCATCATGCCCTACATTTCCGCGTCGATCATCATGCAGCTTGCCGGAGTGGTCGTGCCCACGCTCGCCCAGCTCCGCAAGGAAGGCGAGTCCGGCCGCCGCCAGATCGTCAAGTACACCCGCTATTTCACCGTGATCCTGGCCGCCTTCCAGTCGATGGCCATGTCGGTGGCGCTGCAGGGCCAGGGCGTGGTCATCAACCCGGGCCCCAGCTTCGTGATGACTGCGGCCATCACGCTCACCACCGGCACCGTGTTCCTGATGTGGCTGGGCGAGCAGATCACCGAGCGCGGCATCGGCAACGGCATTTCCATAATCATCCTGGCCAGCATCCTGGCCGGGCTGCCGTCGGCCTTCGGCGGCACCCTGCAACTGGTCAGCACCGGCGAGCTGAACGGCGCCTTCGCGCTGATCCTGATGCTGCTGATCCTGGCCGTGATCGCCTTCGTGGTGTTCGTGGAGCGCGCCCAGCGGCGCATCCCGGTCAACTACGCCAAGCGCATGCAGGGCCGGCGCATGTATGCCGGCCAGTCCAGCCACCTGCCGTTCAAGCTCAACATGTCGGGCGTGATCCCGCCGATTTTCGCCAGTAGCATCATCCTGTTCCCGGCCACGCTGGCCTCCTGGTTCGGCCAGGCCGAGGGCTTCAGCTGGCTGCAGACGCTGGGCGCGCGGCTGGCGCCGGGCCAGCCCATCTACGTGATGATGTACGGCGCGCTGATCATGTTCTTCGCGTTCTTCTACACCGCGCTGGTGTTCAATGCGCGCGACACCGCCGAGAACCTGCAGCGCTCGGGGGCATTCATTCCCGGCATCCGCCCCGGCCAGCAGACCGCCAACTACATCGACCGGGTGCTGACCCGGATTACGCTGTGGGGCGGCATCTACATCACCGGCGTGTGCCTGATGCCCGAGTTGCTGATCATGCAGTGGCAGGTGCCGTTCTATTTCGGCGGCACCTCGCTGCTCATCATGGTGGTGGTCACCATGGATTTCCTGGCCCAGTTGCAGGCGCACATGATGTCGCACCAGTACGAGGGCCTGATGAAGAAAGCCAATCTCGGCTCGTACGGGCGCAGGGGCCCGCGCTGAGGGCCGGGCTGACGGGTTGAAGGAGATGCAAGCATGAAAGTACGCGCATCGGTAAAGAAGATCTGCCGCAACTGCAAGATCGTGCGGCGCAAGGGCGTGCTCCGGGTCCTGTGCACGGACCCGCGGCACAAGCAAAGGCAGGGCTGAGCATGGCGCGCATATCCGGCATCAATGTGCCCGTCTACAAGCACGTGCGGGTGGCGCTCACGCACATCTTCGGGATCGGCCCCGCCCGCGCCCTGGAGATCTGCCAGCTCTCGAACGTGCAGCCCGACGTGCAGGTCAAGGACCTGGACGAGCCCGCGATCGAACGCATCCGCTCCAGCGTGGCCCGCTACCAGCTCGAAGGCGACCTGCGGCGCGAGAACTCCATGAACGTCAAGCGGCTGATGGACCTGGGCTGCTACCGCGGACTGCGCCACCGGCGCGGGCTGCCGGTGCGCGGCCAGCGCAGCCGCACCAACGCGCGCACCCGCAAGGGTCCGCGCCGGCCCATCCGCAAGTAGGGGGTTATCGAGATGGCAAAACCCAAACCCCGTAAGAAAGCGGCCAGGCGCCATGTCGTGGACGGCATCGCGCACATCCACGCGTCGTTCAACAACACAATCATCACGATCACCGACCCGCAGGGCAACGCGCTGTCCTGGGCCACCTCCGGCGGCTCGGGCTTCCGCGGTTCGCGCAAGTCCACGCCGTTCGCCGCCCAGGTGGCGGCCGAGCGCGCCGCCAACCGCGCCCGCGAGATGGGCATGGCAAACCTGCAGGTCCGGGTGCGCGGCCCCGGCCCCGGGCGCGAGTCCGCGGTCCGGGCGCTCAACGCCGCCGGTTTCCGCATCACCCACATCGAGGATGTCACCCCCATCCCGCACAACGGCTGCCGCGCCCCCAAGCGGCGCCGCGTTTAGGGAGGCGCCAGGCATGGCCCGTTACACCGGACCCGTATGCAAGCTCTCGCGGCGCGAGGGCACCGACCTGCTGCTCAAGAGCCGGGTGCGCTCGCTCGAGGAGAAGTGCCGGCACGACCGCGTGCCCGGCGCGCGCAGCACCCAGCGTCCCGGGCGCATCTCCGATTACGGCCTGCAGCTTCGCGAGAAGCAGAAGCTGAGGCGCATGTACGGCGTGCTCGAGCGGCAGTTCCGCAACTACTACAAGCGCGCCGCGCGCCAGAAGGGCTCCACCGGCGATAACCTCCTGAGGCTGCTGGAAGGCCGCCTGGACAACATCGTCTATCGCCTGGGATTCGGCGCCACCCGGCCCGAGGCCCGGCAACTCGTCACGCACCGCGGAATCCAGGTCAACGGCCGCGCGGTCAACATCCCGTCCTACCAGGTCAAGGCGGGCGACGTCGTTGCCGTGCATCCGCGCGCGAAGGAGCAGCTCAGGATTCAGAACGCCCTGGAGATCGCCCGCCAGCTCGGCTTCCCCGAGTGGCTGGAGGTGGATCCGAAAGCGCTTTCAGGCACGGTCAAGAGCCTGCCGGAGCGTGAGGAGATCCTGCCCGACATTAACGAAAGCCTGGTTGTAGAGCTTTATTCCAAGTAGCAGGAGTGCAAGCGCCATGGACCAATCAGTACATACCTTCCTGAAGCCCCGCATCGTTCGCGTTGAGGAGCGCGGCCACCCGAACCGCGCCCGCATCACGATAGAGCCGCTGGAGCGCGGCTTCGGCCACACGCTGGGCAACGCGTTGCGCCGCCTGCTGCTGTCGAGCATGCCGGGCGCCGCCATCATCGAGGCCGAGATCCAGAACGAGGTGCTGCATGAATACAGCTCCATCGAGGGGGTCAAGGAAGACGTGGTGGAGATCCTGCTGAACCTCAAGGACGTGGCCGTGCGCATGCACGCGCGCGCCAGCGCCGAGCTGATGCTGGTGAAGAAGGGGCCGGGCCAGGTCACGGCCGGCGACATCGCCACCGACCATGACGTCGAGGTGGTCAACCCGGACCAGCACATCGCCACGTTGACTTCCGGCGTGGAGCTGAGCATGCGCCTGACCGTGGCCACCGGCCGCGGCTACCGCCCCGCCACGCGCATGGCCGAGGTCACCGAGGGCAGCGTCACGATGGGCCGGCTGCAGCTCGACGCTTCGTTCAGCCCGGTCCGGCGCGTCAGCTACGACGTCGAGGCCGCGCGCGTGGAGCGCCGCACCGACCTCGACCGCCTGATCGTGGAGCTGGAGACCAACGGCGCCATCGATCCGGGCGACGCCGTGCGCCGCGCCGGCGAAATCCTGCGCGACCAGCTCACCGTGTTCGTGGACCTTGCGCCGAGCGAGAACGTCGGCCTGATGGGCATCGACCCGCAACTGCGCCAGCTCTACATGTCGCCGATCGAGGACCTGCAGCTCAACGCCCGCTCGGTGAACTGCCTGAAGGCCGAGAACATCCACTTCGTGGGCGACCTCGTGCAGAAGACCGACGCCGAACTGCTGCGCACGCCCAACCTCGGCAAGCGCTCCCTGACGGAAATCCAGGAGAAGCTGGGCGAGCGGGGTCTGGAGCTGGGCTCCGAGCTGCCCGAGTGGCCGCCGGCGGGCCTGAAGACCGCCGCCTAGCCGTTCGTCCGAGCGAGAGGTTCCGTCATGCGACACCGCAAGTCCGGCCGCAGCCTGGGACGCACCAGCGACCACCGCCGCGCCATGTTCCGCAACATGGCCGCCTCGCTGATCGAGCACGAGAGCATCACCACCACCGTCCCCAAGGCCAAGGAGCTGAGGCGCGTGGTGGAACCCCTGATCACGCTGGCTGGCGAAGACGGCGTGGCGAGGAGGCGCCTCGCGTTCAACCGCCTGCGCAGCAAAAAGGCCGTCGGCAAACTGTTCGACGACCTCGGCCCCCGCTTCAAGGAACGCCCCGGCGGCTACCTGAGCATCCTCAAAAAAGGCCACCGCCCCGGCGACGCCGCCCCCATGGCCGTCGTCCGCCTGGTAGAAGACGCAAGCCCCGAATAGCCCCCAGGTCGCTTCGACCACCCTTGGAGCAAGCCCAGGGTCCAGGCCGTCCCGCCCTCCCCGGGGAGCGGCCCTGGGCCAGAAGCCGTCCCGACATCCATTAGAGCCATCGCTGCGGCCAAGTCGCCCCGCCCTCCCTCGGAGCAAACTCCGGGCGGGAGGCCGCCCCGTCAAGTATGGCCCGCCTCCCGGCATAGCCCGTCGATCGCGATGTCGTAGTCCATACGCTCTCCGCGCCAGCGGCAACGTGCGGTTCCGGCGTCGATGGTATGCCCGCGGGCTCGATTGAAAGCCTCCAGCTGCTCCGCGCCGCCAGCTGCGCAGAAGTTTCCGGGCTTGGCGCAAGTGTTTCCGGACCCTGCGCAAGTGTTTCCGGACTTGGCACAAGTGTTTCCGCGGAAACACCCCCCGTGTAGCTTGCCAGCCGGAGGGATCACCCCACCATCCGGGCGCGTGAACCAAATCTCGCCCTCGTCCACGCGAACGCCATAACCCCCCTCATGCACCAGCCGGTGATGAAACGAACACAAGGTCACGAGATTGCCCAGGTTGGTCTCACCGCCATCGGCCCAATGCTTGATGTGATGGGCGTGCACATAACGGGAACGGTCGCAGCCCGGAAAGCGGCAGCCACCGTCGCGAACGCGCAATGCGCGCCGGATCGCCGGCGGCACGGCGCGCGTCCTGCGCCCAACCGCCAACGGCTCGCCCTGCGCGCCTTCCACCACGCCCACCAGGGCGCCGTCGCAACCCAACCGCCGCGCCGTCTCAACCGCCACAGGACGGCCGTTGTCCAATTCCGCACCGCTGCTCTCGGGCACGTCACACAAGGCGTCGTGCGCGATATGCACGACGACTTCGTGTGCGCCGGCGCTGGAACCCGAACCACTCCCGGCCAGAAACTGCTGAACCATGTGCTCGAAGGCATCCGCACGCCGCTGACCGAAGCCTGGTGAAGGTGTTTCCGCGGAAACATCTTCGCGGACCGGAATCGGAGGCTCGGTCTTCACCGCCTCCTCGCTCCGCTCTTCCAGCTGCGCTTGTGCCGCGTCCAACGCCTTGAACAGCAACTCGCCCACCTCCGGCGTCAGGCGGGCCTGCAGCGTCACGCCGCCATCGGCCTCCCGCCAGCACAACAGGTGGCGCTGATCGTGAAGGGCTTCGGCTTCGTCACGTTCAAGATCACGCTTGACCCGCCGAAAACCCCGCACCGTGCGCTCCACGTGCGCCGCCGTGCCATTTAAGGCAATGTGCAGCAAGGTGTCTTCCGTCTCCGCCGTCGCCACCCGCGTGAGCGCACGCACTTTCGAATACGAAAGGCGGCCCTCGCCGAAGGCCGCCGAGATCTTCGGCAGCGATTCCAGGGCCCTTGCCGTGCGCACCTTCTCGGTCGCCGCCACCCGGCCGATGCCGCATTGCCAGCCCAGCCATTGGGCGCAACTCGCCATGCCGTGCTGGGCCCAGCCTTCCATGCGGTCGAACTCCGCGACCAACTCCAGGAATCGCGCGGTGGCCGCGTTGATGTTCCCCCACAACTCCATGATCTGCACCTCAAGTGCGCCGAGCGCCTTTTCCTTGCGCTGCCACTCGGCCCTACGCACATCGGCGTCCGGAGAAGGGTAAACAGCGTCTGCCGGGAGAGGCTCGGCATCGCGAACAGGGGCGTGGGAAGGAGTGTGATGAAGGTCCATTTCGGGGCTCCGTGTCAATCCGTTGATGAGCCTGAACTATAGCATGATTCACCAATGGAATCAACCTTTTAAACTACTTTTATTTGCCCTGATCGTGCACAATAAAACCGCGCGTTCGCAGCCGGACAGGATGTGCTGCGCATGACTTCCCCGCCCAACTCTGTTGTGCTACATATAGGCTGTATCCAGCAGCGGAGAACCGGCTTGCCCATTGAATCCGAATTCGAGAACAACCGCACTCAGGCAGTTCAAGTGCGCAAGAAGGAACCCGACCGTATTCGATTGCCCGCAGGCCACGCGTGGGACAGTTTCTTTATGGAAGGCGCGGGAGCGAGCGAAGATTTCATGACAAACCGCGCCGAGCAGCAGCAGCCGGACCGAGAGCCGCTCTAGCGCATCAAACACGATCATTGCCGTCCTGCGCGAAGCGGGCGCAACCAACTGACCCGTCCCGACTTTGCGCAGGTGTTTCCGCGGAAACATCTCTCGTGCGCCCATGCCGCCCGCGCCGCCTAGTGAGGCTCTCTTGCCGTTAGTATTTCCGGATGCGGCATCGGGGAGTTGTAGGAATCAGTCTGGCCCTGGTCGCCTGCGTGGTTCTTCCTGCATGTCAATCGCAGGTTCTGACGACAGTCGTGCCTGCGTCGCCGATTCTGAATTGCGGAACCTGGAATACGTACGAGTTCTTCAGTGCGGCCACTTCCGCAGACGTAGAGCGATGTCTGGAGGAGGGAGCAAACCCGAACGCAAGAGACGAGCGCAACGCCGCGCCTCTGCACAGGGCCGAGAGCGCAGCTGTCGTAAGCGTCCTGGTGAAAGCCGGCGCTGATGTGGCTGCGGTTGATGACCGGGGACGGACGCCCCTGCATCGGCGCACCGCTTTGGACGCTATCGAAACGCTGCTTCAAAACGGCGCGGACGTGAACGCGCGCGACCACCGTGGGCGCACGCCCCTGCACGACGCATTGAGCTTCGAGCACGTGGAGTTGTTGGCGAGCGCCGGAGCTGAACTGGAGGCCAGGACCGATTCCGGGGAAACGCCTTTGCACCGGGCGTCCGGCAGTTCCTCGTATATCCGTATTGTTCCGCAGGGCAGCAGAATCCTTCGGTCGCCGAGTGTTTCGTCAGAGGCATGGCCAACTGTCCAGGAATCGCTTATTGCCCTGGGAGCGGACGTGAAGGCAAGAGACAAGTGGGGCAATACGCCGCTGGAACTGGCCCTTGAAACTCGGGATTACCTCCTTGACCTGGACAATCCGAGCATGGAACTCATTGAAGGCGTGAAGGGTGCTATCGCCACCTTGCGCGCCGCCGTTGGCGCCGGGGAATAGCTTCCCGCCCTGCGCGAAGCGGGCGCAATCGACTGACCCCTCACGACTTTGCGCAGGTGTTTCCGCGGAAACATCTCCTGCGCGCCCGCACCCCACCCCCTTGCGTGCGGGGCGTGTGGCATGATGCGGGCGGATTTCAGAAGTGACAGGTAGCGCATGACGCAGAACATGAAACAGAACACTTCCGCCCGGCGTTGGAGTTCGGGGCGTACTTTTTTGCTTGCCTCGGTCGGGGGCGCGATCGGGCTGGGGAATATCTGGCGTTTTCCGTACATCATGGGGGAGAATGGGGGCGGCGCTTTCGTGTTCGTTTACCTGGTCGCCGCTTTTCTGGTGGCGGTGCCCATCCTGTCGGTGGAGGTCGCAATCGGGCGCCACGGGCGCGCCAGTCCGTTCACGGCCATGGCCAACGTGTCCACCGAGAGCGGCCGCTGGGCGGCGTGGGGGCTGGTGGGCGGCATGGGCCTTCTGACCGGCTACCTGATCATGAGCTTCTACAGCGTGATCGCCGGCAGCACAATCGACTACCTGTTCCTGGCGGCGGGCGGCGCGTTCAAGGGGCTGACGCGGGAATCCGCCGAGGCGCTGAACGCCGGCCTCAACGAAAACCCTCTAAGGCTGGGCGCCTGGCACACGCTGTTCATGCTTGCGAGTTGCCTGATCGTGGGCCGGAACGTCCGCCGCGGCATCGAGGCGGCGGTGCGGCTGTTGATGCCGTTGCTTTTCCTGCTGCTGCTGGCCGTGATCGCCTACGCGCTGATCGAAGGGGACGCCGCCGCGGGCCTCAACTTCATGTTCGATTTCCGCTTCGAGCAGCTCACCGCGGCCTCCGCGCTGGAGGCCATCAGCCACGCCTTCTTCTCGATCGGCGTGGCCATGGGGCTGATGATGATGTACGGGGCCTTCGCGCCGCGCGAGGTCTCGCTTCCGCAGACCTGCGTGGGCATTACGATCGCCGACACCGGCGTGGCGGTGCTGGCCGGCATCGCGATCTTCCCGCTGGTGTTCGCCAACGGGCTGGAGCCCGGCTCCGGCCCCTCGCTGGTGTTCCTGACGCTGCCGATCGCCTTCGGGGGCATGCCCGGCGGGACCATCTTCGGCTCGATCTTCTTCCTGCTGCTGGGGTTCGCGGCGCTGACCTCGGCCATCGCGCTGATGGAAGCCGCGGTGACGCTGGTGCAGGAACGCCTGCAACTCGGCCGCTGGGCGGCGACCTTGTCGGTGGGCGTCACGCTGTGGGGGCTGGGTTGGCTGACGGTGCTTTCGTTCGGCGAAGGCGCGGAGTGGAACGTCGTTGCCGGCAAGAACCCCTTCGAACTGATCGACTACCTCACGGCCACGATCATGATGCCGCTGGGCGGCGCGCTGATGGCGCTGTTCGCCGGCTGGCAGATGAAGCGCTCGCTCCTGCTCGGCGAACTGGGCTGGCAGCCCGGCAAGCTGTTCACACTATGGCTGGCGCTGTTGCGGTGGGTCGCCCCCGCCGCCATCCTCATCATCATGTACAACGCCCTGTTCGGCGGCTGAAAACCCCCGGGAGCTTTACGACTGCGCCTGATCGCCGGCGCCCGGATACGGCGCGCGCCAGCCATCCAGCCAACCTTCGATTCTTGCGATCCTCTGCTCCAGGGAAGAAAACCGGGAACTTACACCGTTGAGATCCCGGTGCAGGTCCCTCCAGGCGAAGCCGATGCTTCCGAGAATGGTGATGCCCATGCCCAATATGGCGACCAGTTCGTTCGTCATTCCGTTGTCCTCCGCCCTGTTGGGCGCCAGTGAAACGAGTCTAGCACTCCCCCAAGTCAACGCGAAGCAAAAATGGCGCCCGTTTGCGTGGATTTATGCTATCCCGCCTGACCCGGCGCGCCCTCGCTACCAGGCTATTGCTGGGCGGCGAGGCGTTTGGCGGCCTGGCGGCGGTGGTAGCCGATCCAGCTTCGGGCGTTGAAGTTCTTTTCGTTGCGGCCGAGCTCGGTCAGCAGCGACACGCGCACGGCCAGCGCGCCCGGGTGGTTCGGGTCCACCGCCAGCGCCGCGTTGGCCATGTTCAGGCTCAGCACCAGGTCGCCTTCGTCTTCCAGCTCCTCGGCGCGCGCAACGACCGCATCGACGCCGCCTGCCAGCTCCACCAGCTCACGGGTCTTCACGTCGGGCGATTCCGAGAGCAGCGTGGCGGGCTCGCCGTCGAACCAGCCCGCGTAGCCGTGGTAGATGCCGCGCACGCTCCAGGCCACGCCGCCATACGATTCGTCGATTTCGAACCGCTCCGGCAGCTTGACCTCGTTCATGACGGTAAAGACGCCCTTGCCCTCGTTGAGCCCGCGCACGGTCGCATCATGGACGTACTCGATCGCGTCGCGGTAGTCGCCCAGCTTCGACTGGATTTCGTCGGTCCCCACCAGCGGCGGCGCGTGCGCCACCAGCACCAGTTCCGGGTCCAGCGCGAGCACGATGTCGATGGAATTGACGTAATCCAGCGCGAACCGGGGCGGGGCGCCCCGCAACGCGGCGATGTTCGGGAAACTGCTGTAGTAGTTGTCGCCGATGAACGCCGCCTTCAGCTCCGGGATCCACACCGTCGCGTGGTCCCAGGTTTCTCCCGGCGTGTGCATCATCTTGAACGTCAGCCCGCCGAACTCGAACTCGTACTTGTCGTCGAACAGTATCGTGGTCGGGATCTCCGCGGCGAAATTGCCCTTCGACTTCACCTCCCTGGGCGGGGCGAGGAACTGGCCTTCGTTCCGGTGCTGAAAGAAGCCCGCGAGCCGTTCGCGATAGTGCATGTATTCCACGAACCGCCTCTGCGCGATGACCTCGGTGTCTTCTTCCTTCCACAGGTGCACGCCGCCCACGTGGTCCTCGTGCGCGTGGGTAAGAAGGATGTACTTCACCGGCGCCGAACTCATCTCCCGCAGCACCTGGTAGTGGCGCGGCGCGGAATCCCGCGTGGTCGTGTCGATCACCACGTTCCCATCGGGGGTGACGACCAGAAAGGTGCGGCTCATGTCGGTGGCCATGTAGATCTGGTCGGTGACCTTGACGCCCTTGACGGTGCGCGCCATGGCGTCGCCGCCGGCCAGGATGAAAAGCGCCAGCATGAGACCACCGCAAAGGTTTCGAAACGGTGTGACCATGGTCTGTCCTCCGGTGCGCCCCAAGAGATATATCGTATAGTAAGATTCCAGGAAGGAGGGATGAGGGCAGGATGCCCTGGTCCAGTGGGGAAAAGGCGTCCGGTTTCGGCGGGACGCTACAATGGGGGGAGGGTCAAATCCGCTTTGGCGGACAACCCGAATTGTTTCCTCGCACCATGTCCCTTTCCCGGCCCCAAAACGCCCTTCGAACAAACGCCGCCGCAGCCAAGCTGACGGCACTCGCGGCGCTCGCGCTGCTGCTTGCGGGCTGCGGGGGAGACGACACGGCCAATAACATGGCGCGATTCGGCGGCGGGCCGCCGCCGGTGGTCACGGAAGCCGTGCTGCTGGGCGACATCACCGACAAATACACGGCGCTGGCCACCGCGCGCGCCAACGAAGCCATCGACGTTACGCCGCGCATTTCCAGCGTGGTCGCCGTCATCCACTTCGAGGAAGGCCAGAGCGTCAACTCAGGCGAGGTGCTGGTGGAACTCGACAGCCGCGAGATTCGCGCCGACCTCGACCTGGCGGAGGCCAACCTGAGGGAGCGGCGCAGCCGCTTCGGGCGCCTGGAAACGCTGGCCGCCAGCCAGGTGGTGTCCGAAGTGGAACTGGAGGAAATCCAGGCGCAGCTCCAGGTGGCCGAGGCCCAGGTGAATTCGGCCCGCGCCCGCCTCGAGGACACCATCATCCGCGCGCCATTCTCCGGCGAGGTGGGCTTGAGAAGGGTCAGCGTGGGCGGCCTCGTGCAGCCCGCCACCGTAATCACCACGCTCGACGACACGGCCGTGATGAAGCTTGAGTTTTCGGTGCCCGAGGAATACCTCTCGGTGATGCGCGAGGGCCTGGCCATCGAGGCGAACGCGGCGGCCTGGCCGGACCGCGCCTTCACCGGCACGGTCACGAGCGTGGACAGCCGCGTGGACCCCATGACCCGTTCGCTGGCGGTAGTGGCCCTGATGCCCAACGAGGACCGGGCGCTCAAGCCCGGCATGTTCCTGCAGGTGGACATTTCAAGGCGTCGCGAGAACGTGGTGCTGGCGCCCGAGGGGGCCCTGGTGCCTCGCCAGGGGCGCCAGTTCGTCTATGTGGTGGACGAGGGCCGCGCCGAGGAGCGCCAGGTGACGCTGGGCTCGCGCCGCCCCGGCCAGGTGGAAATCATCAACGGCCTTGAGCCCGGCGAACAGATCGTTACGCAGGGCGTGCAGCGGATCCGCGACGGACTGCCGGTGCGCATGGCCGGCGCCCCCACCGGACCGCCCACCGGGGGCAGCGCCGCCGGCGCGCGCACGCCCGCGGGTCCGCGCCAGTGACGCACGCCCGCACCTAGCCGACCCCGGCCCATGCTGATTTCCGATATTTCCGTGCGCCGCCCGGTGCTGGCCGCCGTGATCAGCCTGGTGCTGCTGATTCTCGGCCTGCTGGCGGGCAGCACGCTGTCGGTGCGCGAGTACCCCGACGTGCAGCCGCCGGTGGTGTCCATCGACACGCGCTACACCGGCGCGTCCGGCGACGTGATCGAACGCCGCATCACCCAGGTGCTCGAGGACGAGGTGGCCGGCCTGGAAGGCATGGTGAAGATGACCTCGCGCAGCCAGGACGAGCGCTCCAGCATCACGATGGAATTCGACCTCGACCGCGATATCGACGGTGCCGCCAACGACGTGCGCGAGCGCGTCTCGCGGGTGCTGCGCGCTCTACCGCAGGAGGCCGATCCGCCGCAGATCACCAAGCAGGACAACATGATGGACGCCACGATGTACGTGGACGTGTCCAGCGACACCCGCTCGGTTATGGACGTGACCGACTACGCCGAGCGCAATCTCGTGGACCGCCTCGGCGTGGTGGACGGCGTGGCCTCGGTACGCCTGAGCGGCGGTCGCCGCCCCGCCATGCGCGTGTGGCTGGACCGCGACGCCCTGGCCGCCCGCGGTCTCACCGTGCAGGACGTGGAGAACACGCTGCGGCGCGAGAACGTGGAGCTTCCGGCCGGCCGCATCGAGTCGGTGGACCGCGAATTCACGCTGCGCGCGGTGACCCGCCTGGACACGCCGGAAGACTTCGGCGCTCTGGTGATCGGGCGCGGCGCCTCGGGCCGCTTCGTGCGCCTCAACGAAGTCGCGGACGTGCGCCTTGAGCCGGAGGACACGCGTTCCATCGCCCGCTCCAACAAGCAGGCCGGCGTGAGCCTGGGGATCGTGCCGCAGGCCCAGGCCAACATCGTGGCCGTCAACCAGGCCGTGATCGATGAAGTCGACCGCCTGCAGTCCACGCTTCCCGACGACATCAACATGGACGTGAACGTGGACTTCTCCGAGTTCGTGGGCAAGTCCATGATCGAAGTGATCAAGGCGCTGTTCATCGCCCTGGGCGTGGTGCTGATGGTGATGCTGCTGTTCCTCAACTCCTGGCGCGCCACCATCATTCCCGGACTCACGATCCCGGTATCCATCATCGCCGCGGCGATGGTCATGGCGGTGCTGGGCTACACGATCAACACGCTCACCCTGCTGGCGGCCGTGCTGGCCATTGGCCTGGTGGTGGACGATGCCGTCGTGGTGCTGGAGAACATCGTGCGCCATCGCGAGCAGGGGAGCCCGCCGCTGCTGGCGGCCATCGACGGCAGCCGCCAGATCGGCTTCGCAGTGATCGCCACAACAGTGGTGCTGGTGTCGGTGTTCCTGCCGGTGGCGCTGGCGCCCGGGCGCATCGGCGTGCTGTTCGGCGAATTCGGCATTGCGCTGGCGTCGGCCGTGGTCTTTTCCTCGCTGGTGGCGCTCACCCTGGTGCCCATGATGTGCTCGCGGATGATGCGATCGCAGGCGCAGGTCACCTCGTCCGAACGCGGCCGCAAGCGCGGTCAGGCCTTCCGCGCCCTGGCCGGCGCCTACCGTTCCGGCATGACCCGCGCCCTGCGCGCGCCGTGGATGGCGCTGGTGCTGGTGGCGCTGGTGTCGGCCGGCGGCTGGTACCTGTTCGAACAGCTGCCCCAGGAATACGCGCCGCTGGAAGACCGCGGCATGATGATCGTAATGGTGCAGGGCCCCGAAGGCGCCAGCTTCGACTACATGGACGATCAGATCTCGCAGATCGAAGACATCGCGATACGCCAGGTGGAAGCCGGCGAGGCGCGCCGCACCATCATCCGCACCGGAGGCTGGGGCGCCGGCAGCGACATTACCGCGGCCTTCATGTACATGCCGCTGGAGTCGCACGACGAGCGCCGCTTTACCGCAATGGAGATTGCCGGGCAGATGCGCGGGCCGATGGCCGAGCTGCCGGGCGTGCGCGCGATGGTTTTCCTGCCGCCCAGCCTCAACATGGGCGGCGGCCGCGAGCTGCAGGTGGTGCTGCGCGGCAATGAATACGAGCAGATCGCCCAGTGGCGCGACCGGGTGCTGGACCGGGTGCGCGAGAACCCGCAAATCCTGGGCATGACCTCGGATTACTACGAGGCCCAGCCGCAGATCAAGGTGGGCGTGGACCGCGCCCGCGCCACCGACCTGGGCGTGTCGCTGCGCGAGGTGGGCGAGACGCTGCAGACCATGCTGGGTTCGCGCCGCGTCACCACCTTCATCGACCGCGGCGAGGAATACAACGTGGTGCTGCAGGCCTCCGAGGAGGACCGGGTGACGCCGCAGGACCTCAACAACATCTACGTGCGCTCGGTATCCGGCGACCTGGTGCCCCTGGCCAGCCTGGTGCGGCTGGAGGAAAGCTCGGGTCCGCGCCAGTTCCAGCGCTTCAACCGCCAGCGTTCCATCAAGCTGTCCGCCAACCTCGTGCCCGGCTACTCGCTGGGCGAGGCCCTGAACTTCATGAACACGGTTATCGCCGAGGAAGTGCAGGACGAATCACTGAGCATCGATTACGACGGCGAGTCGCGCGAATACGTGGAATCCGGCGGCCAGATCTACTTCAGTTTCCTGCTGGCGCTGCTGATCTGCTTTTTGGTGCTGGCGGCGCAGTTCGAGAGTTTCATCCACCCGTTCATCATCCTGCTCACGGTGCCGCTGGCGCTGGCCGGCGGCATGCTGGGCCTGAACGTCGTGGGAGGCACGCTGAACGTGTTCAGCCTCACCGGCTGCATCATGCTGATCGGCCTGGCGGCCAAGAACGGCATCCTGATCGTGGAGTTCTCCAACCAGCTCCGCGACCGCGGCATGCCGGTGGTTCAGGCGGTGCTCGAAGGCGCCACCACCCGGCTGCGCCCGGTGCTGATGACCAGCATGTGCACGGTGGGCGGCACCATCCCGCTGATCGTCAGCGACGGCCCCGGTTCCGCGGCCCGGCGGACGCTGGGCGTGGTGGTGCTGGGCGGCGTGCTCGTTTCGGTGGTGCTTACCTTGTACATAGTGCCCTGCGTCTACGCCATGCTCGCCGGCCGCACCCGCCCCGCCAGCACCGTGACGCGCGCCGTGCAGGCGCTGCGCAAGCGCCACCCCACCACCGCCGCCGCCTCCACCGCTCCATAGGAGGGCGCCCCGCGCTTTCGCTTGACACCACGATCCCGTCTCGGCTAAAACCAAGCGGGAAGGATCGACCGCAGTGGTTTGTCCAGCGAGTATTCAAGGAGGAAAAAATGTCTGAAGTAACTTTCGACACGCATGCCGAAATACGGAAATTGGAACGGGCCGGCTGCCCGACAACGCAGGCGGAGGCGATGGTGGATCTGGTAAGCAGGGCGCCGCTCAACATCCAGATGGTCAAAGCCCTGGAACGGCTTTCGTTTCAGGTTGAGACGAACATGGCGACCAAGGCCGACATCGCGGAATTGCGCGCCGAAACAAAGGCCGACATCGCGGAATTGCGCGCCGAAACAAGGTCCGGCATCGCGGACTTGCGCGCCGAAACAAGGTCCGGTATCGCGGACGTGCGCACGGAAACGAAGGCCGATTTTGCGCGGCTGGAAGGCCAAATCGCGACCTCACGTAAGGAAAGAAAGGCTGACATCGAGGAATTGCGCGCCGATATTTTTCGAGCGCTCTGGATTCAGGGCGCCTCGCTGGCTGCGCTTATCCTTGCTTTCGCAGCAGTGGCGCTCCGCTAAAAGACTCTCCTGGAAAGTGTTTCCGCGGAAACATTTCCCGGTGCCGCATTCCGGCGCGGCATTCCAGCAGCGCGGGGCGCGGCCGGGACGTTCCGTCGGTGTCGCTCGCGGGCGTGCGATGGAGTAAAATCGCGCGCGCCATGGCCACCATGATCGATCTCGAAGGCGAGCTTCGCGACGAACGCGGCAAGCGTTCGGCGCGCCGCGCGCGCCGCGAAGGTAAAGCGCCGGCGGTGCTGTACGGCGCCGGGCGTCCCGCGCGCATGCTGTCGTTCTCGTCCGAGATCCTGAATCGGCGGCTCGAGGACCCCACTTTCCGCTCGCGGGTGCTGAACATCCGCGTGGGCGACAAGTCGCAGCCGGCCATCGTCAAGGACGTGCAGCGCCATCCGTCCCGCAACGCGGTGCTGCACATCGACCTGCAGCGGGTCCGCGACGAGGAGACCATCCGCATGGGCGTGCCCATCACCCTGCTGAACGTCGAGGCGTCGCCGGGCGTAAAGATGGGCGGCAGCGTATCCCACCTGCTGAACGAACTGCACATCATCTGCCTGCCGAAGGACCTGCCGGAGCAGATCGAAGTGGACCTGGCCGAGGTGGAGCTGGACGAAATGCTGCACCTGTCCGACCTCGACATTCCGGAAGGCGTGGCGGTGAACGAGCGCATTCACGGCGCCACCGACCACCCGGTGGTTTCCATCGCCCTGCGCCGCGTCGCCGAGGTGGACGAACCGGACGAAGACGAAGAGCTGCTCGACGAAGAGGCCGAGGCCGCCGAGGGCGAGGGCGAAGAGGCGCCGGCCGAAGAGGAATCCTCTGGAGAGGGCTGAAGCCCCGCCCGAACTGGTCTTCGGCCTGGGCAATCCGGGGCCCGATCACGCTCACGACCGGCACAACGCCGGCTTTCGATTCATCGACCTGCTTGCCGAGCGCCACAAGGCGCCGGCTTTCTCCGGAGACAAGCGCGCCCAGGCCGCCGCCGCCCGCATCGACATCGAAGGCGCGCGGGTGATGCTGATCAAGCCGCTGGCCTGGATGAACTCGAGCGGCCAGGTCGTGCGCGGCGTCCTCGATTATTTCAAGCTGGCGTCGACGGCCGCCCTCATCGTCCACGACGACCTCGACCTGCCTCCCGGCGCGGCGCGGCTCAAGTCCGGCGGCGGCCATGGCGGCCACAACGGCCTGCGCGACGTGATCCGCCACTGCGGACCCGACTTCCAGCGCCTGCGCCTGGGAGTAGGGCACCCCGGCGACAAGGACCGCGTTACTCCTTATGTACTGTCGAAACCCACGGCCGCCGAGAGCAAAGCCATCGAAGAAGCCATGCAGGACGCCCTCGAAGCCTTCGACACCCTATATATAAAAGGAATGCAGGCTGCCATGACCCAACTCCACACCGAACCCCCCGAGTGAAAGCCGCGATCATCGGGCTGCCCAACGTGGGCAAGTCCACGCTCTTCAACGCCCTGGCCGCCGCCGAAGTCCCCACCGAGAACCGGCCCTTCTGCACGATCGACCCGAACGTCGCGCGCGTGCCCATCCCCGATCCGCGGCTCGACGCGGTCGCGCAGGCCGCCGGCATGCAGCGCATCGTCCAGGCCACGCTCGAACTAGTGGACGTGGCCGGCCTGGTGCAGGGCGCGTCGCGCGGCGAGGGGCTGGGCAACCGCTTTCTCGCCCAGGTGCGCGAGGCCGACGCCGCCGTGCACGTGCTTCGCTGCTTCGAATCCGGCCGCATAACGCACGTAACCGGCGCCGTCGATCCCGTCGATGACGCCGAAACCGTGAACACCGAACTGGCGCTAGCGGACCTCGCAACAATAGAGCGCGCCCTGGACTCCGCCCGCCGCCGCGCCAAGTCCGGCGATCCGGACCTCAAAAAGCGCGTGGAAGAACTGGAAGCGGTCCACAAACATCTGGCTGAGGGAAGCGCCCACGAACGTGCAACGCTCGCCCTCCCGGACACCCAGCTACTCACCGCGATACCCACGCTCTACGCCCTCAACGTCGCCGAAGAACACCTCGCAGAAGGCGGCCCGGCCGACCAGGCCGAGCAATATGCCGCACAACACAACTCAACCACCGTTCGCGTCACCGCGCAGCTCGAATCGGAGCTCGCCGCGATGCCGCAAGAAGAGCAGCAGGACCTGCGCAAAGGCCTCGGCCTCCCGCACGAAACCCTCCAGCGCTTCATGCAGGCGCTGCGCACCCTTCTGAACCTCAACACCTTCTTCACCGCGGGCCCCTCCGAGGCCCGCGCCTGGCTTATCCCGCAAGGCCAAACCGCCCACCACGCCGCGGGCCGCGTACACACCGATTTTCAGCAGCGCTTCGTGCGCGCCGAAGTCACGCCCTGGCAGGCCTTCACCCGCACCCCGCAGGCCCGGCCCGACCTCAAGGGGCGCGATTACACAGTCCGCGACGGCGACGTGCTTCGATTCCGGGCGGGTTGAAACTTCTTGATGAAAATAATGACTTGCGCGGTTTTTTTAGTGTAGAATCATGCCAACCAAGCAGAGTGATCATTGGAAAACCCTTAAGGAATTCCGTTGATCGAGGGGAAATGCAACGCCTACTCTCTCAAGTGACTGGTTAGTCGGGTGAAGCGATCAGCCGGTCAGAACAATTTGAGAGCCCCGTTCCGGGGAAGAGGCGATTCACCTATACATACCGAGATTGTGTGCTCTATAATTTGCACAATGCACTTGTTTGACAGGATGCAAAGTTATACTATTGCGCCAACAGGCCGGGGAGGGCTCCGCCAGTTGACGTATGCCCGGGAGGGCTCATTGGATCAACCAACCGAACTTGCTCGTTAAGGAGGCAGGCTCATGTCTAAATCAGCAACCGTAATTGAACTCCTGCAGGCACGCCTGGAAAGGGCGATACGCCGGCGCCGGGAGAATCCGTCGCGTGCGGACATTCTTGTGATCCCCGCGTTGGCGCTCGCGCTGGACGCCTGCGGAGGCGGCGGGTCGCAGAGGCCTACTC
>VXSK01000008.1 GCA_009838035.1 Gammaproteobacteria bacterium | reverse complement strand
GGGTTGAGGGATGGATTCGGATGGCGGGGCGCAGCCGGCCGGCGGCCGGTCCCGGACCGGGATTTCGGTCAGCAGCAGGCGATTGCCGCTCCTGGCATGTTCCGCGTCCCGGGATTGCCCCCGGCCGGGTGTTTGCTCCCCGTCAAGGGATCGCTCCCCGTCAAGGGATCGCTCCCTGCCAAGGGCCGCGCCAGCCGATTGCTCCCCGCCGGGGGACAGCACGGTGGGGGTGGCGCGGATCGCGAACCGTTCGGCGAGCCGCCCGCCGAGGTCGAAGTAAAACGGCCGTCCATGGCGACGCATGAGGTCGAGCGGCCGTCCGGCGAGCAGCACGATTTTCGCGGGCCGTTCGCGCGCCAGCGCCCAGGCGATTTCCGCCTCGCGCCGTCCGTCGACGAACAGCACGTCGGCCGTCAGGGCGGCGTGCTCGAACGGGTCGATCCGGGTGCCCGCCGCCGCGAGGATTTCGTCGTCGGATCCGAGAATGTCCTCGGCCACGACGATGGACGGGTCGAACGCGCGGGCTCGGTATTCGGTCGCCGGTACGATGCCGGGCACGGGCTCCGGTTGCTCAAGGGAACGCCGGGCGCGTTCCCGCGCATCGTCTTCCAGCCGCGCCAGTTCGCCGGAGCGCTCCATGACGGTGAGCCGGGTCTCGATGTCCGTCAGCAGGTCGGTTTCGGCGATGGGCCAGGTCGCGCCGCGCACGCCGAGATCGCGCGCCAGCGCGGGCGAGGCGGCCAGTCCCAGCATGGCCAGATAGGTCCATGCCGCCAAGCCGAATGCGCGGCCCGTCATCGGCCCGCCCCCGGCAGCACTGCGTGCGGCAGGACTGCGTCCCGCGATTTCCTGTGCTGGGCAGCGCCGCCGTCATGGATTGTTTCCGGCCCGGCCAGCGGGCCGTCGAGCCCCAGCCAGGGGATGTCCGGCAGCGCCACGGCGCGCCCCAAGATGCGCTCTAGCGGCACCAGCCCGATCTCCGCGTAGCGGCTGTCGTGGCTGTCGGGATGATCCGCGTGCAGGTAGTAGTGGCCGGCCGGAACGGTCCCGGACGCGACCGGCGCCAGCCGGCGGCCGTCGAGTGCGTTCGGCTTGGCTCGGCCGACCGCCGTGCCGTCGATCCGCACCGTGCCGTCGGCGTCCACGTCGACCGCCGCGCCCGGCAGACCCAGGACCGTCTTGAGATACGGCACCGGGGATCCCAAGTCATCCGGCGGCTCGAACATCACCGTTGCGCCAAACTCGGGTTCCCCGAACAGGGGCAGGCGCAGGTAGCCCCAGGCGTCGTCGGACCAGCTCGCGTTGAAGTGCACGAGGGAGAGGATCGTCAGCCACAGCGCCAGCAGGCCGAGCAGCAGGACCAGCGCGGCATGTCCGCGTTCGCGCTTCCCGCGCCCATGCGAGGCGATTCGCGGAGCCTTCATGGCCGTTCCTCCCGTGTTGCCGGGTGGTCGTCCGCCAGGACATCGTCCTGCGCCGGGACACTGCCGTGCGCCGGGACATTGCCGTGCGCCAGCACCCTGCCGCCCGCCAGGGCACTGCCATGAGCCAGCGCATGCGCGATCTCCGCGCGCACTTCGGCCGTGAGGTCGGGGGCGCCGGCGGCCACGCCGCGGATCGGCAGCAGCACCGCCCCGTGACGCTCGGCGACTTGGCGAAGCGCGTTCTCCAGCGCTCGGGCCCAGGCGCGCGTCGCTGCCGCCGTTTCTTCCGGGCTCCCGCCGGCGTTCGCCGCGATTTCGGCGTGCTCGGCCACCAGCTCCGTCAACGCGACGGTGGCGATGCGCGGGATCGTCTCGACCATGTACCGCGCGATCCCCGCGCCGAGAACCGCCGCGACGCCCAGATTGAGCAACACGGCGCAGCCGAGTAGCCTCAGCTCGCTCACGTCCCGTACTCCCCGTTCGCGCCGCCCGCCGCCTGCCTTCTCGCCGGGAACGGCACGTACGCGCGGGTGTCCCGGTGCTTGAACCAGCCCGTGCCGTCCTCGTCGTGGAACATGTACAGGTAGTGGCCGGCCCAGCGGGGGTCGGAACGCTCGGCGGACAGCAGCCCCGCGAGGACGGCCGCGCGGAACACGGCCTCGGCGTCGCGGACCGTCCTCAGCTTCGGGGCGCGCCGACGGTCAAGCCGCGCGCGCGCGGCCTTGGCTTTCCGGCTCCGTCCCATGCTGCGTTTCCTCTCGTTGTGTCCTCGCCAGGTGCGCGCCATCGTTTTTCTCCTCGTGATCGGTTGCGTTTCCGGCAGGCGCCTGCGCGCCGGCCGGACTTGCGCCCGCCCCGGCGGGCGGGGCGGTGAGTTCCCTGAAGCGCTTGAGCCACAGCCGCGCGGCCTTGCCCGGCTCGACCGGGCGGATGCGGCGTTTCAGCGGCGGGAACGCCACGCCGGCATCCCGGCCGAAGCCCGCGCCGTCCAGATCGCGGCGCTCGGCCGCGTCGGTCATGCGCGCGACGAAACGCAGCAGGTCGTTCTGTTCCGGCGTCGGCACACCATCGAGTCCCGCAGCCTCAAGCACCGCGCGGTCGATGGCCGCGCCGTCACGCCGGTGACGCTCCGCGGCGCGCGCCGACGTCGAACCACCGGCTTCGACGTCGCCGAGCCAGGCGATCCGCGCGTCGGCGAGCAGCGCCCGCAATGCCAAGGTCCGGCGCTCTTCCGGCTTCAGCCCGTCCAGCGATGCGATGGCCTCGCTCGCCACGACCGCCCGTTGCGCTACCGAGTAGAACCGGCGCGTTCTCCCGCCCCAGCGGCAGGTGTTCGCCAGTACGTGCGCCAGCGCCTCGAAGTCGATGCCCGCGGCCGTCAGCCCGGACGGGTCCCCCGGCCACCGCTGCGCGGAGCGGGACCGCGCGGCCCCGGTCGTGGATACGTTCATTGTTGTCCTCCGTCATGGCTCGCGGGTTGCGTTTCGGATGCGGTCGGACGTTCCTCCCCGACGATCCGGTCGATGGCCTCGACCGTCGTCAGCCCTCCGGCCTTGAGCCGCTCGACCTCGGCGAACGCGTCCCCGCGCGAGGAGTAGAGCGCCACCGACCACGGATCGAGCACCAATCTCGCCACCCGCCAGCCGTCCGGGCCGTGCAGCACGAGTTCGGCGAACCGCCCGTCCGCGGTGGTCAGGCTCTTCAGTGCCTGCTCCATGCCCGGATCGCAGTGGATGCGCTTTTCGGACTTCAGGAGTTCGACCGACTCGTCCTTCTGCGCCAGGAAGATCACCCAGTCGGAGTTCTCCCAAGCGGCGCGAGCGGCGGGATTGGCGTAGTAGTCGTTCACCGACTGCGTGCCGGTCACGAGCGAGCCCCGGTATTTCCGGGCCCGGCGGGCCGCGCCCTCGAGAAAGGCCCGGCTGTCGTCGCCGGACAGGAGATCCCAGGCCTCGTCGATGACGATGGCCTTGGCCCGCGTCCGCTCGCCGTGGTACATGCGCTGCGTGGCGAGGAACACCACCAGCATCAGCACCACCGCCTGCAGGTCGCCCCGGCCCTTCAGTTCCGCCAGCTCGAACACGGTCACCGACCGGCCGAGGTCCGGCACGGAAGTGCCCTCGAACAGCCGGCCCATCGACCCGCCCGGGCACCAGGGGCCGAGCGCGGTGGCCATGTCGGCGGCGCGTAGGTCGCCTCGAGCCTGAAGGTGCTTGCGCACGGCGGCCAGATCGGCCGCGTTGCCGCCCTCGTCCCAGGCCGCCGCGATCGCCTCGTGGATCAGCGCCGCCTCGATGTCGTCGATGGCGCCCCTTCTCCGGCACATGCGCGAGAGCACGCCGGCGAGCATCGCGAAGCACTCTTCCCGGTAGTCGCCATCCGCCTGAGCGGCGGCCGAATCGATCATCGCGAACGGGTTGAGGCAGGCCGCGTCCTTGCCGAACGCGATGAACGTGCCGCCCAGCGCCTCCGCGGTGTGCTGGAAGGAGCGCCCGTCGTCGATGACCACCGCCTCGCCCTCGGCGCCGACGATGCCGGCGACCAGTTCCTGCATCAGCACCGACTTGCCGGAACCGGACTTGCCCGTGACCGCGACGTTGTAGTTGCCGGCCGTGTTGGCGAACGGCGACCAGCCCGCGGGCTGTCCCCGCCGCCCGATCAGCAGCAGCGCCGGGGGCGTGTCGGGCGAGCCGTTGCCGGCTGCAAAGCCCTGGCCGCGCCACTCGCCGTGAACGGGGGCCAGGTTGACGGCGGCGGAAGTGATCAGGGTTTTCATGCGGCCCATGCGCTCGAGATCGTCCGCGAGCCCGCCCGCCGGAACCATCGGCAGGCCGGCGAGCCACGACGGTAACTGCACGTACCGCTCCGCCGCCATCCGCCAGCCCTGGCCGTGATAGATGGCGCGCACCGCCTGCTCCGCCTCGTCGACGGCTGCCGCCGGGGCATACACGGCGACCGTGTAGCAGGCCCGGACGAGGCGCTCGCCGCCCTTGAGCCGTTCGGTCACGAACTGCCAGTCTCGGGCCTTTTCGGGCAGTCCCGGCAGATAGCGGGCGATGCCCGTGCCCGCCTGCTGCGTGGCGCGGGCGGCCTTGAAGACCGCGCGGTCGACCGCCGCCTCGTCGCCGGTCACGACGGTGAGGCAGGTCAGCACCGGGCAGCCCGGTTGAAGGAACTCGCGGTGGAAGTCGCCGATCAGCGCGTTGCCGCGCCAGCCCGGCCAGACCTCCGGGAAGGCTGAGGCGGTGAGCACCCGCACCGCCACGTCGGTGCCGTCGGGATCGTGGAACACCAGGCCGGTGGGCGCGACCGTGAGCGCGCGGCCGGGGGCGGCGCACTGAAGATGCAGCGGATCGCGCGGCGACCAGCGCCGCCGGGGGCGGCCCAGGCCGGAACGGCCTAGGCCGCTGTCGCGGCTTTCGTTCACAGCCGGCGCGGTGAGCTCCGCCGCCAGCGAGAGCAGATCGTCGGGGGCGAGGCGGCGGGCCGACGCGCCCGCGGACGCGAGCGTGCCTTCGAGCGCCCGGCGAAATCCGCTCAACGCGGTCTCGGGCGCCGGGCCCGGCGGACCGGACAGCGCCGCGCAGACAAATACCCGGTAGTCGGAGAGCGTGAATGGCGGGCCGCCCAAATGAAGGGGACGCCAGCCCGCGTGCGAGAACAATCGCTCGCGGCGCGCGCGCATCGCCGATTGCACTTCACCGGCCTTGCGCCGCGGCGCGCCCCAAGCGTCGAGTGCCGCCCCGAACCGGGGACTCGCCCAATGGATCGCCTGCACGACGCAACGCTCCGGCGCGGCGTCGGCCAGGGTGCCCGACAACGCGCCCAGCGTCTCCGCGTCGATCCCCGCGAACGGCGGGATCTCGATCGCGAACCCGACGCTGGACGCGTTGAAGTACAGCTCGGAGGTCTCGTCGAAGGCGCGCCAGGGCAGCAGTCCGTGCAGCGCCGCGGGGATTTCCGGCGGCGTCCACGGTTCCAGTCCCGCCGGGCCCTCGAACAGGTCCTTGAGGCGCGCCATCATCGTGGGCGCTTCCAGGCCGCGGGCGCGATCACGATACGCACCCAGGACGCCTCGCGGTAGACGCCGTGCGGGTCCACGTAGGGCGCGATCCAGACGCGGCCGATCGTTTCGGGAAGGCGCACGCGCGCCTCGGGCGGCGGTTCGTCCGGCCCGGAGGAGGCCGTCTGCCCGTCTGCCCGATCGCCGTTTTCCGCGGCCTCATTGGCGGGGTCCGGCGAATCGTTCGGCGTTGCGGAGGCTTCCGCCCCGTCCCCGCCGTGGGCCAGCACCCGGGCGAACCAGCCGAAGGAGCGGCAGAACACGGGACAATCCCGCCCGCGGCCGTCTTTCATGGTCCTGCCAAACGCTGCGTGGCGCCGGGCTCTCGTCGCCGGAATGGGCGTCCTGGATTTGATGGGTGTGTCCAGCCGGCCTCCGTCTTCCACGAGGGGTTCGATCCCCGCGAGAAGTTCGCCGCCCGCCAGGTGCTTGGCATCCGTGAGGGCGACCATGGGATCGGCGGCGGCGACGCTGGCGCAGTGCGTGCCCTGGGCGAGTGGGCATTGCCAGTCCTCGCCCACATGGGTCGCCGCGCAGCTGCTCAGCGCCAGGACGGCCGCGGCCGTTGTGACCGGCGCAAGTGCGCGCCGGAGCTTGCTCGGTTTCTCAACCGTCATTGTTCGTTCTCCCTGTGGGTTGGTCGCCGGGCCGCCCGTCGAGCCGCGTACCCTCCAGGAACACCACGGTCACCGCGGTGCCCGCCTGGAGCTGGATCACCGGCTGGTACTGCTCGGCGCGTCGGATCAGGTAGTCGGAGACACGCCGGCCCGCCGAGGAGGCGCCTGCGCCAATGCCGGCGCGGCCGATATCGTCGAGCCCGGTGTTGGCGACCGCCGCCGTGTTGGTCCCGGTCGCGACCGCCTGGGGCGCGAACGCGCTGGAGACGCCCTGGCCGACGCCGGAGACGAGCCCCGCAAAAAACGCCTTCTGCACCAGCGCGCCCTCGCGGCTCACGACCGGGCCGCGCACGCCGGCCTTGCCGGCGCCCGCGACGAACCCCGCCACTTCGGTCTCGACCACCGTGTCGGGCTCGGCACCCGAACAGGTAAGCGTGCGCAGCCGCGCATAGACCTTCTCGGACGACAGGTCGCCGTAGGCCGCCCCGGTGACGGTGCAGCCGTGGAGATCGACGGCCTGCGCCGTGCCGTCCTCGGCCGCCGTCCACGCGGGTCCCGTGATCCTGAGCAGCACCGGGCGCGGATCGCCCTGGGAGGCGACTGCGGCGGATGCGTCGACGCCGGCGATCACCACCGCCTCGGCATGGCTGCCGGCGGGCAGCCATACCGACAGTTGCCGGGCGTCTTCGTCTGCGGCTTCCCGAAAGAACGGCTCGTCGAGCGGGAACCGCTCGATCAGCCCCTGCGGCGGCTGCGCCGCTGCAGGCCCCTGCGGGGCGGCGGACTGGTTTGGCGAGCCTCCCAATGCGGCAGAGGAACTGCCGCGCGCGGCGCGCGGGGAGAACACGTCGCCGCCGCCGAAGGGATCGACGAGGCCGGGCTCGTTCGAGGCTTGGCCGCTCGCAGCCTCGCCAAGCGCCGCCGTGAGCCGGTCGATGATGCCCTTGGCCTCGTCGGCATTGCCGCGGATTTCCTCCAGCAGCCGGCGGTTCTCCTCCGCGAGTTGCCGGTTGGCGTTGCGCACGTCGCGCAAATCCGCCTCAAGCCGGCCGATCCGGGCCTCCGAGCGCCGCGTCCAGGTGTCCTCCGCCGTGTCCGGCCCCGCCAACTCCGCCGTGATCCGCGCGCCCGGCGCGGACGGGCCGCCGCCGGAGCCGGACAGCCACGCGGCGAGCGCGAGCAGCGCCACGGCCGCGGCCGCCGAGAAC
The DNA here is from genome assembly GCA_009838035.1 of Gammaproteobacteria bacterium. NCBI lineage: Bacteria > Pseudomonadati > Pseudomonadota > Gammaproteobacteria > Gammaproteobacteria bacterium. Next base: position 2,371 of record VXSK01000008.1, on the reverse strand, counting down.
AACAGGAGCTGGCGGTTGCGCACCTGCCGCGCGCCGCCGTCAGGCGTGTCGGATGCGGTCCGGCGCTGCGCCCGCGGGTTGCCGTTGACCCCGCTCATTGCGCTCGCGCCTCGCGCACGGCGACCGCCAGACGTTCCGCCACGTGGCGTCGAGCGCCGTGTTCCGGGATCCACACCGCGACGACATCCGGGCCCAGCGCCGCGGCCAGGTCCGGAGCGTCCACAGGGGCGCCGACGCCCAGCGCGAGCACCAGCGCCTCGAAGCGCGGTCCGCGCCAAACCTCGACCGGAACGATGTCCATGTCGGCGGCGGAATCCTGATCGGCCGTCTCGACCCGGTAGTTCGGGTACGGCTCGCCGCCCGCCAGCGCCCGGAGCAGTCCGGCGATGGCCGCGACATGGCCGGTCTCAGGAACCGGCGCGGCCCGATCCTCCGTTTCGAGGTCCGCATTGCGGACCAGGATCTGCGACGGCCCGCCGGAAACCGGAATCAGATTCAGCCGGTAGGTCGAACCCCTCTCCGATCCGACGAACAGCGCCTGCGGCGCGCCGGGGCCGTGCGGGGCGGCAGACGTTTGCGGGGCGGCGGATTCCGCAACGGGATGGAGATACAGGTCGCCCGCCACCGGATCGTGCTCCACCGCAAACGTACCCGGTGCGCGGATCACCCGTTCGATCCGGTCACCGAGCAGCGCCACCCGGACCACGCTGTCCGCCGATATCTCTGCGGCCAGCTCGGCGTGGTCGGCGGCGTTCAGCACGCGCGTCCCGACCGCGCGCTCCGCCGTCGCGGGCGCCGTGCACAAACTCATCAGGAACGCGGCGGCCAGCGCGCCGACGCGGTCGCGCCTCGAACGATTCGTTGTCATTCTTCGTCCTCCAGATCCTCGAACCGCAAAAGTCCCAGCCGTCCGCCGTCGACGCGGAAGGCAATCCGGTAGGCTTTGCGCTCGCGGGACGACTCCTCGCGCCCGATCCAAGTGGCGAGCTCGCCCCGGACCTCGACAGTCAGCGACTCCGGGTCGGCTTCGACGCCCCAGGGATAGAACGCGCTCGACAGGTCCCGACGCGCCATGCGCTCGGCCTCCGACGCCACCCAGGCGCCGATGGCGCCGCGGGCTTCCGCCGCGCTCATTCGGGCGGCCGCCTCGCGCACGTGGCCGGCGTTCTCCGGCGTCAGCGTCAGCAGCGTCACCGCCGCGGTGCGCGCCGCGTCCTCCAGGTACCTCTGGCCCGCCCAGCTTCCGCCGACCTCCCACACCGGGCCGGACACCGCCGGCACCAGCATGGTAACGGCCTCGCGCCCGGCCATCCCGACCGAGAGCGCGAGGTTCGCGAGAAGCGACAGCCCCAGCAGCACCGCCAGCGCGAGGCGCGTGTCGCGCGCCTTCCGGCGCTCGGCTTCCCGAACCTCCCGTCGCATGCTCCGTCGGCCTCTCAGCCCAGGTAGCGGCGGACATGGCTCGGCGGCGTGGCCTTCAGGCGCAGCGCGAAGTCCGGCAGGAACCAGTACAGGGCGAAGTGCATGACATGCGCTCCGCCGCCGCGCTTGATCCGGCGCAGCAGCAGCCAGCCGCCGACGCCGGCCACGAGTCCCGTGACGAAGGCATTGGCGGCGAGTCCCAGCAGTGCCGGACCCAAAAGCACGGCGGCCTCGTCCACGGTCCAGAACAGCCAGCGCTCCGGATCGTCGAGACGGCGGGGAATGGTGTGGCGCGCGGTGTCGTTCATTTCTGTTGGACGCCCTCGGCCAATCTCAGATGATCGCCGTGCCGACCAGGCCCGTGACGATGCCGACGCCGGCGCCCGCGGCGACCCCGACGCCGACCGCGCCGAGAAGCTGCTGCGTGTTGAACCGCATCACCGAGCCGACCAGCGCCGCGCCCACGGCCAAGGCCGCCGCAAGCTGACCGCCGGTGCCGCCGACGATGCCGGTCACGGTGTCGAGCGGCCCCTGGAACGTCGTGTCCGTGGACGCGAACGCCGCCTCGGCGCCGAACAGCAAGGCCAGCGCGGCGAAGGCGAAAACCGCCAGAGTCCGCAACGTGTCCGGCGAGCCTGCGTTGCCCAGCATTTGCCGCGCGCGGCCCATCAGGCCACCCTCCGGCCGCGCGCACGGTCGTCGGAGGTCGACGTCATGCGCCGCGCCGCGGCCCATGTCTCCAGATCGGCCTTGTCATAGAGGATGCGCGATCCGAACTTGTGAAACGCCGGCCCCTCGCCGGTGACCCGGTAGCGGTCCAGCGTGCGGGGCGAAAGCCCCAGAAAGGCCGCGGCCTCGCGCGTGCCCAGATACTTGGTCGGTTGACCGCTCATGGAAGTGTCTATATGGACGCCTCCCGGTGACCAAGTCCGCGTAGAGGTGGTGGATT
>VXSK01000007.1 GCA_009838035.1 Gammaproteobacteria bacterium | reverse complement strand
CCTCTCGCCGGCGCAAGGCCGCCACGCGGCGAACGGCGAATCCATGTCGTGGGACGGGTCGGGGCCTGCGGCGGCTGCGACGGCCTCTTGGTTCCATAGCAAACCTGCTATACTGTCGCCGTATGGTCTGGCGCGTGCAAACGCTGAACGACGCGGTGGACAGGGAGTTCGACGCGCTGCCCGCCGACATGCGGGCGCGCTTCGCGCGCATGTGCCGGTTGGTCGCGTCGGTCGGCTTGGATCGGATGGGCGCACCCCATGTCAGGCACGTGACCGGCCCGCTTTGGGAGATGCGCCTCGCGGGACGGGGTGGGATCGCGCGGGCGCTTTACGTCGCCGCGACTGGGCGGCGGGTCGTGGTGGTCCGCGTATTCGTGAAGAAGACCCGGCGCACGCCGCGCCGGGAAATCGACGTGGCGCTCAAGCGCGCACGGGAGGTACTGCAATGACCGGGATTGCCGAACTGCACGAGCGGTGGAGCCGCGACGCCGACTATCGCGAGGCGTATAAACGGCTGGGACCGGAGTTCGAAGTGGCGCGTGCGCTGATCGAGGCGCGCACGCGCGCGGGGTTCACCCAAGCGGAGTTGGCGGAGCGGATGAAGACGACGCAGTCCGCCGTCGCGCGGATGGAGAGCGGCCGTGTGCCGCCGTCCACGCGGACGCTGGAGAAGGTCGCGCAAGCAACGGGTACGCGGCTGCGAATCCGCTTCGAGCAGGGATGAAACGATCTTGCGACAGGATGGCGGAGGTTTGCCAGCGCCCCATAAGAGGGGCGGAAACCGCTACCCGGAACATTCGCGTGAGATTTCACTGACCGGGTCGTGGTTTTGCGACAGTGCTGACAAGCCGTGATGACGGTCGCCCCGCCCGGCCGCGGGCTGGCGGCACGGTGGCCCTCCACGGCGTGATGCCCGTGGCTTTCACGGTCGCGTCATGAACAACGCTTTGTTCCCGCCCAAGCCGATTGAAGCCTGGCGCGCCGGCCGCCGGCGGTTCCGGCGCAGCCACGTTGGCATGCTGCTCGCGGTCCTGGGCTCAACGCTGCTGCTGCCCGCGCAAGGGCGGGCCGAGCCGCTCTACGCGAGCGTTTCGCTGGGCGGCAACGTCATCGGCGACGTCACGCTGCGCAGCCGCAGCAACGACCGCGCGAGCATCTGCGACGAGTCCATCAACCCGCGGGCGTTGTCGGTGCCCGGCTGCACCGCGCCGGATCGCGGCGCGGGGGACGGATGGTCCGCGCCGTTCGACGGCGACCGGGGAGTCTCCGCCGAAGCGGCACTGGGGTATCGCTTCTCGCCGCGGTTTCGGGTGGCCGTCGTCTACGGTTACCGCGCCACGCAATTCGATCAGACCGTGTCCTCGACCGACGCCTCGGGCGTGGACTTCGACAAGATCGGCAACCAACAGTTCGGCGTCCACGGAATTCTCCCGTCACTGCGCAGTCTAAACGTCCGCGTGGGTAACGCAGGCGAGGGCATGGGAGAAGGGAAGCGCGACCATTGGGGATGCTGAGGGAGTTTCTGCGGCTTGAGGCCGCTGCCGGCGTCCTGCTGGCTTTTGCCGCGATCCTGGCGCTGGCGCTGGCCAACAGCCCGCTGTCGTTCCTCTACGGTGGGTTGCTGGACACCGCCGTGGCCGTGCAGATCGGGGCGCTGTCGATCTCGAAGCCCCTGCTGCTGTGGATCAACGACGGGCTGATGGCGGTGTTCTTCTTCCTGATCGGCCTGGAGGTCAAGCGCGAGGCGCTGGAGGGCGAGTTGTCCTCGCCCGCGCAAATCGTGCTGCCCGGACTGGGCGCCGTGGGGGGCATCGCGGCGCCCGCCGCGATCTACAGCGCACTCAACTGGGGCGATCCGGTGGCGATGAGCGGCTGGGCGGTACCTGCGGCGACCGATATCGCCTTCGCGCTGGCGGTGCTGGGGTTGTTCGGCCGGCGCGTGCCCGCGGCATTGAAAGTGTTTCTGCTGACGCTCGCGATCTTCGACGATCTGGTCGCGATCGTCATCATCGCCGTGTTCTACGCGGGGGACCTGTCGGCGAGCGCGCTCGGAATCGCGGCGGCCATCCTCGGCTGCGCGGTCGCGGCCAACGCGCTGGGGGTGCGCCGGGTTTCGGCGTTCGTGCTGATCGGCATCGCGCTGTGGGTGGCGGTGCTCCAATCCGGGGTGCACGCGACGCTGGCGGGCGTGCTCATCGCGTGGTGCGTGCCGCTCGGCGACCCCGGGAACGGTTCGCCGCTGAAGCGGCTGGAGAGCGACCTGCACGCGCCGGTGGCGTACGCCATCCTGCCGCTGTTCGCGTTCGCCAACGCGGGCCTGCCGCTGGCGGGAATGGGCCTTGAGGATCTCACCGATGCCGTGACGCTGGGCGTGATCGGCGGTCTGGTGCTGGGCAACCCCATCGGGGTGCTGCTGTTCACGGGCGCGGGCGTGGCGCTGGGACTGGCAAGACTGCCCACGGGCGTGAACTGGCTGCAGATGGCGGGCGTCGCGTTCATGTGCGGCATCGGTTTCACGATGAGCCTGTTCATCGCCGGCCTTGCCTTCGAGCATGCCGGGGGTGCCTACTACGGCGTGGCCCGGCTCGGGATTCTCGTCGGCTCGGTGCTGGCCGCGGCGGTTGGCTTTCTGGTCCTGTGGATCGGGCTTCGGCGCGGCGACGCATTTCGCCGGACGGCCGGTGAGCGGCAGGCGCGAGGACGACGCGATGCCGGGGCTGGCTGAACGGTTGCCTGGCCGATTACCGGAGTTCTTTCGCAACCGCGAAACCCGGGGTGAAGGTGCAGGTGTCACTGTTCACCCGGCCGGTTTCCGGGGCAAGCGCTGCGGATTGCGGTAATGTATCGAGGTGGTTGCGCCGCGAGAGAATGCGGGTCGGTTCTTGCGTGGCCCGGTTATACGCGCGGACATCGCAGTCCCATTTATGGGCGTTGGGCGGGACGATTGGCAAACTTACGGCGTGCCGTCGTCGGTGTTGACTGTCGGCGGGGCATGACGACACACACTGCCCAAGGGCGACAAACGCCCCCGGAAAACCCCATGCGTCCGGGAAATTTGGGCCGGTTGCGGTGTTGCAATGGTGTTGACCGCCAGATTGACGCTGCCGAAGGCATCTCCCTTAGGCTTACAACCTATTGAAATAAAAACGTTTATTTCGGGTTAAGGCGTAGGCTTCCCGCTATACGTGAGGGTTGCGAACCTCTCGATCGCGACCGACGAGTCCTACCTCAACAAGCAGACCGGCGAGCGGGTCGACAAGACCGAGTGGCACCGCATCGTCACCTTCCAGGACGGGCTCGTCTCGATGCTGGAGAAGCACGCCCGCAAGGGCCGGCTGGTCTACATCGACGGCAAGCTGCAGACCCGGCGCTGGCGCAAGGACGGCGAGGAGTCCGACCGCTTCTCGACCGAGATCCTGCTGGTGCCCGGCGGGCGGATCCAGTTCCTGGACAAGCCCGAGGGCGCCAACGGCAACGGCGCGGCGATGGCCGACGCCCAGGCCCAGGGCACCGGACCGGCGATGCCGGCCGAAGGCGGCGAGATGGACGACGACATTCCGTTCTGACGTCTGAACCGTCCTCCCACGGGGTCGGCGCTTCGGCGCCGGCCCCCCTTTTGCAGTCGGCTTCGAGTCCGCCCGGTCCAGGACTCGCGCCCGCGCTTCGCACGGCGCGTCGATCCTCCGGCCCCGCGAAGAGGCGGAGGCCGGCCGGAACCGGGCGTTCCCCCGAAGCCCAAGGAGTGTCGCCCATGCCGCAACGCCACATCGCAAGGACCGCGCCGTGAACGCCTCCGCCGTCGCCGCCGAGCTTGCGCGGCGCGCCGAGGCGGTGTGTCGCCGCTATCTGCCCCACGGCCGCCGCCAGGGCCGCTACTGGGTCGCGGGCGACCTCGACGGCGCCCGCGGGCGCTCGCTCTACGTCCGCCTGGAAGGGCCGGGCGCGCCCGGCAAGTTCACCGACGCGGCCACCGGCCAGCACGGTGATCTTCTCGACATCGTGCGCATCCGCTCGGGCGCGCCGACGCTGCGCGCGGCGCTCGCCGAGGCCCGCGCGTTCCTCGCCCTGCCGGCGGCGCCGGCCACGGGCGGGAACACGCCATACGACTCGACGGAGGCGGCCCGCCGTCTCTGGGCGCGTTGCCGCGCCCTGGCCGGCACCCACGCCGAGAAGTACTTGCTCGCCCGGGGGCTGGCGCGCTGCCGCTTCGCGGCGTTGCGCTTTCACCCCGAGCTTCGCTACCGAAAGGGCCATTCCGTCGTCCGCCTGCCGGCGCTGGTCGCCGCCGTGACCGGCGACGACGGCGCCGTCACGGGCGTGCAGCGTACCTGGCTCGATCCGCGCTCGCCCGCCAAGGCGGGCGTGGCCTCGCCGAGAAAGGCGCTCGGCAGGATTTACGGGCACGCGGTCCGGTTCGGATCGCCCGACACGACGCTGCTGGTCGGCGAGGGCATCGAGACGGTGCTGTCGCTGGTGACCGCCGTGCCGGAGATCATGGCCGCGGCCGCGCTCTCAGCCGGCAGCCTCGGCGCGTTCGCGCCGCCGGCTGGCGTCGAGCGGCTCATCGTCGCGCGCGACAACGATCCCGAGGGGGATCGAGCCGCCGAACGCCTCGCCCGGCGCTGCGCGCGCTCGGGCGTCGGCGCCGCCATCCTCGTGCCCGAGGGCGGCGACTTCAACGACGACCTTCTCGCGCTCGGCCCCGAATCGCTGGCGGCGCGGCTCGCGCCGCTGCTGCGCGTCGCGGACGAGCGAGGGCGGCTGGAGTGAGGGCGAACCCGGTTCGGGAAAGGAGAGAGAACATGCACACCCACGCAACCACGGGCATCGCACGCCCGGCCTCCCGGTACGTCGTCCGCACCGTCGACGAGGACTGGATCGACCTGTTCGATCCGCCGTCGCGCATCGACGCCAAGCGGCCCGCCTGGGAGGAAGCCCAGCGCCGCGTCCGCGCCCATCCCGAATGCACCACCGTCGTCCTCGACCGGCGCACCGGCGCAATGCTGTGGCAAAGCGATCCCGACATCCCACGGCGCTACCTGGTCAGCGCCGTCAGCGACACTGTCTTCTACGCTCTGGACATGGACCTGCCCACGGTCGGCGAAGTCCTGTCCGCCCACAAGAAGAAGTACGACGCCTGGACCGCGTTCTACAAGGCCGTCGAGCAACCGTCGGACGACATCGTCGTGCTGCTCGACACCGGCACGCAGTCCGAGCCGACCGTCATCGCGAGTTCCGATGAGGATGTCTACCGGGCAGACGACGCGTGAGCGGCGCGGTCAACAGGATCGAGCACCGGATCGGCAACGCCGCCGCGAATTCGAGCAAGGACATTGTGCGCGTCGCTTCGCGACCGGGCTTTACGCTCCAATCTCCGCAAGCTCCGATTTCCGCTGCAATCCCTCGCGCCTCCGCTCGCAAGCTCGCTGCGCACTCCGTTTGCCGGGGAACGCAGCGGGCGTGAAAACAAAAGCTCCTCCCGACGTAGGCCCATTGTTCCACACGTGCTCGCACCGTCAACCCGCGCAAGCGCGGGTCCTACGCTTCGCTGCGGCCGCCAGGGCGGTGACGGCACTGCGCGCGCGTGAACCAATAAACCTACGTCGGGAGACGCTCTTCCGATGCTCCGGGCCATCAGGCTCATCTCTCAACTTCATGAAGGAGACACTCTCATGTTCGATTACGACACTCACCAAGCGCAGTCCCCAACGGCTGTCATCTGCGAGAACGCGGCCCTCTACGGCGCAACGCCCGGGCGCGACGAGTTCGACCCCAGGGACGTCTGGGATGAATCCGACGCGCTCAGCGCGGTCAGCGAAGCATTCGGCATCCTGGCCGACAACGTGGGCCCCGACGGCACCCAGCTCGCCGACGAGCGCGAGTCCATGCTCTGGGGCTTCGTCAACATGCTCGACGCCCAGGTCCGCAGGCTCGACCGCGGCGTCGACCGGCTCGCGCCCAAACTCCGCGACCTGCAGCGCGCCCAGGACGGCACCGAGATCAACGCCCGCGAGCTCGAACTCACCACCGACCGGGCGCAGAACCTCGGCAAGCGGCGCGACGCGTTCGAGAAACTGCGCGACTCCGCCGCCGACGCCTACCGCGAAGCCACCGGCGACACCTGGCGCCCGCGCTACGGCAGCCACACAAGCCAGACGCGGAAACTCACCTCCGCGGCCATCGACGCCCGCGACTTCCTGCGCGCCCGCAAGGATCGCGAGACCCAGGCGCACCTGCCCGACGGCACCCTGATCGCGGTGGCCGGCGGCAAGAACGTCAACGATGTGGACGCCATCTTCCGGCGGCTCGACAACGCCCGCGCGAAGTACTCCGACATGGTGCTCGTGCACGGCGGCGGCCCCGGCGTGGAACGCTTCGCCGCACAGTGGGCCGAACGCCACGGCGTGCACCAGGTGGTGTGCAAGCCCGACTGGGACCGCCACGGACGGGCCGCACCGTTCCGGCGCAACGACGACCTGCTCAACCTGCTGCCCAAGGGCGTCATCGCCTTCCCCGGCTCAGGCATCACCGACAACCTCGTCGACAAGGCCGTCAAGCTCGGCATCCCGGTGCAGCGCTGCCGCGCGGCGTAGCCCGCACCGGCCCCGCGGGTCGCGCCGCTCCCCGGCGGCTCACGCCCGCCGCGTTCGCCGGCGGCGATCATCCCGTCCTGAATGCCGCCTCCCGGTGCTCCCCTCGACGCCGGAGGCGGCTCGGTTCTCACACCTGACCGCAGCCCGCTGCAGGTGTCGTACAGGCGCGCGCCTGTCATGCATTCACGTGCGCTTTCGACGACATAAGCCGACAGGTTCTTGCCGGAGCGAGTTGATGCTCTGGGGACACAGGGCTATCGCCTTGAATTGGTGGCAATTCCCGCCTGCCGGATGCTCTGGGGGCACAGAAATTTCAAGTAAATTGCCTATCCGTATGCTCTCGGAACACTGGCCGATCACGCCGTTCCAGGCAATGACTGGATCCACTTCGGCTCCATGCGCCATCGATCAGCGTGTGCTTATGAACACAGTTGGTTGTTCTAATCGAGTCTCCCTGAGCGTTTGAAGCGAACGTCCCCACAGCGTGCCTCACGCAGTCAAGCGGTCTACGCCGAGCTTCACTCCTGCTTGGATTCGCAGGAAATCGCTCGCCATCCCGTCGCGCGTTCCGCATACTCGCGTGCTCAATTCCAGCCGTTATCGCTGATACCTCCTTGAGTGTTCGGGGTACAGTGTGCCGCCCCAATGACCCGAACCACGTACTTTGCCCACAGCCACGAGTTGCTCGAACCGGAAAGCTGGCATCATTTGTCCCGGCACCTTCAGAACACCGGGGAGCGCGCTGCCGCGTTCCTCGATGCGATTGGAGCCGGAGACCTTGGCCGCACGGCTGGCCTTCTGCACGACCTCGGGAAGTACTCCGAGGAATTTCAGCAACGACTCGCGGGCAAAGCCGCCCGTGTTGACCATTCCACTGCGGGTGCCCAAGCCGCCCTGAAGCGGTATCCGGGTCCGCTGGGCAAGATCGTCGCCTACTGCGTGGCCGGTCATCACGCGGGCCTGGCCAATGGGGTGAACGGCGAGAAGATCGGCGCCTTGGCCGATCGACTCGCGGCTTCGCCACCGCCGTTGGATCCCATCTGGAAGACCGAGGTTGCGCTGCCGGAACTTCAGCCGCCAACCATCAAGCCGCGAGATGCGAGTTACGCGGGTTTCAGCGCGTCGTTCTTGATCCGCATGGTGTTCTCGGCGCTCGTCGATGCCGACTATCTCGACACCGAGGCGTGGTTTTCCGAGGTCGATGGACGCTCGTCTCCGCGTGGCAATTGGCCTGGACTCGAACGACTCCTGCAGCGCCTCGACTCGTGTTTGACCGAGCTTTCCGCCCGCGCGGCACCCTCCGACGTGAACCGCCTACGGCAGCAGGTGCTAACTCGAGCGCGGACAGTAGCGGCTCAACGGCCAGGGCTTTTCACCCTGACCGTACCGACCGGTGGAGGCAAGACGCTCAGTTCACTTGCGTTCGCGCTCGAACATGCGGTCCGGCACGGACAGCAACGGGTGATCTATGTCATTCCCTTTACCAGCATCGTGGAGCAGACCGCCGCCGTCTTCCGTCACGCTCTGCGCGAAGGACCGCTCGATCCTGCGAACTTTGTGCTTGAGCACCATAGCGCGTTCGACGAAGATCGCATCGGCGAGCGCGAGGCACGGGACAAACTGCGCCTGGCCATGGAGAACTGGGACGCGCCGATTGTCGTAACGACGGCCGTGCAATTCTTCGAATCCTTGTTCGCCAACCGTCCGTCGAGGTGTCGGAAGCTCCACAACATCGCCAACAGTGTCGTCATTCTCGACGAGGCGCAGACGCTGCCGCTGAGCTTGCTCGTGCCGTGCGTGAGCGCGATGGACGAGCTTTCGAGAAACTGGCGTTCGAGCATCGTTCTTTGCACGGCCACGCAACCGGCATTTCAGGCGCGCCACGGTTTCAATGGCGGGCTGGTTGACGTTCGGGAGATTGCGCCCGATCCCAAGCGTCTCTACCGGCAACTCAGGCGAACGCGGATCCGCCATGCGGGTACGCTGGACGACGCGCAGCTCACGGAACGGCTGCTTGGCTCCCGCCATTCGCTGTGCATCGTAAATACGCGCCGCCACGCCCGGGAGTTGTTCGAGGCTCATCGTCCAACCCCGGGATCGTTTCACCTCACCACCGCGATGTGCGCGAGGCACCGAAGCGACGTGTTGAGCGACATACGCGAGCGCCTCGATGGGGGTCGACCCGTTCGGTTGGTCGCGACTTCGTTGATCGAGGCCGGTGTGGACGTGGATTTCGAGACCGTGTTTCGCGCCGAGGCGGGACTGGAATCCATTATCCAGGCAGCCGGACGCTGCAACCGCGAGGGCCGGTCCGCGATGGGCGACGTCTACGTGTTCGAACCGGCACCCGGCCCGGGCCGCGCGCCCAGCCCGGAACTCGCTCAGTTCGCTTCCGCCGCTCGTTCGGCGCTGCGGCGCCACGAAGATCCCCAGTCGCTGGCGGCCGTCACCGACTACTTCCGCGAGGTGTACTGGCTCAAAGGGCCGGAGTTGGACGCGCATAGAATTCTTGCCCAGTTGAACGAGCGACGAGCAAGCCTGGATTTCCCTTTTGAGACTATTGCCCGTCAGTTTCGACTCATCAGCTCGGACATGGTGCCCTTGATCGTTCCGTACGCAGGTCGTTCCAGCAGAGACCGGATCGTCTCGCGGCTGCTCGAAGAGTTGCGCTGGGTCGAGCGCCCCGGTCGAATTGCTCGCCTACTTCAGCCGTATGTTGTGCCAGTACCGCGCCGCGTTCGCGAACGGCTGCTCGCCGCCGGAGCGGTCAGCGTCATCCGTGCCGACGACTTCGCGGAGCAATTCGTTGTCCTGACCAATCCGGACCTTTACCGGCACGACACCGGACTTATCTGGCACAATCCCGAATATCTCTCCGCCGAGTCGCTCGTGTATTGATGTTCGTTTCCTCTCCTCGCAGTATCCGCGCCAAGATCCTTACCTCAGTCGACGATGGAAAGCATGGGATATCCACGGATTGCTCGATTCTCGCTTTGCGTTCTCATGGTCACCGTTGGATCCATTCAGCATCCCTTTCGGCAATGGGAAATAGGAGCTTCGCTTGACGTATGGCGTCCGACTGCACGTCTGGGGCGACTACGCCTGTTTCACCCGACCGGAAATGAAGGTGGAACGTGTCTCCTACGACGTGATGACGCCTTCGGCCGCGCGCGGCATCCTTGAGGCCATTCACTGGCGGCCCGCCATCCGATGGGTCGTCGACCGCATCCATGTTCTGAAGCCGATCCGGTTCGAGACATTTCGCCGCAACGAGCTGGGCAAGAAGATTCCCACGCGCAGCGTCACCGCCGCAATGAACGCGGGGAGCACGGACGAACTTCACGTCATCATCGAAAACGAGCGGCAACAACGAGCCACGATACTGCTGCGCGATGTCGCCTATCTGATCGAAGCACACTTCGAGTTGACAGCGCGGGCGGAGCCCGATGACACCGAGGCGAAACACTTGTCCATGTTCAACCGGCGCGCCGCCAAGGGACAATGCTTTCATCGACCGTACCTGGGCACGCGAGAATTTGCAGCCGACTTTGCGCTTGTCACCCATTCCGTGCCTGATTCGTCGCTGCCTTCCGATCAACGCGACCGCGACCTCGGCTGGATGCTCCACGATCTCGATTTCGAGAACGATCGCACGCCCCTGTTTTTCCGCGCCGTACTGCATGACGGCATCATTCGCGTGCCGGCAATCGGTCGCGGGCAGGTCGCGTCATGACCGTCCTGCAGGCGCTTGCACGTCACCATGAACGGCTTGTCCGCGTTGGCGAAGCGCCGTCTTACGGGTTTTCCCGCACGCCGATCTCATACGCCCTCGTGGTATCGCCCGAAGGATCGCTGGTGGACGTTGCGCCGTTGCTCGATACCTCCGGCAGAACGCCACGTCCCACCCCCCACGAAGTGCCCCAACCCGTCAAGCGCACGTCCGGCGTCGCATCCAACTTTCTCTGGGACAAGACCGCCTATGTGCTTGGAGTCAAGCGCGATCCGACCACCAGGCAGCCCGCGCCCGCGCCTCGCGAGCACGCCGCCTTCCGGAAACTGCACGCGGACCTGCTTGCGGAAACGGACGATGCCGCGCTGCAAGCCCTATGCCGCTTTCTCGATCAATGGAATGTCGACAGTTATGCCTTGCTTCCGTATGCGGACGGCATGCTGGACCAGAACATCGTGTTTCGTCTCGACGGGGAATTGTCCTTCATCCACAAGCGCCCGGAGGCACGTGATATTTGGATTCGCCATCTATCCGAACAACAAGGCGCCGAAGGCTTGTGCCTGGTCAACGGCTCCACAGATTCGCTCGCCCGTTTGCACGCTCCGATCAAAGGAGTAAGGGGAGCGCAGTCATCCGGAGCCTCGGTTGTCTCGTTCAATCTGGACGCGTTCGAATCGTTTGGCAAGAAGCAGGGAGCCAATGCGCCGATTTCAGAGCAGGCGGCATTCGCTTACGCAACGGCCCTTAACGCAATGCTGGCGCGAGACAGTCGGCGGCGCATCCAGATCGGCGACGCGACCACCGTGTTCTGGGCTGAGACGACGGGCGGCGAAGACGCTGCCAACGCGGCCGAGGATCTCTTCGCGATGCTTGCGGAACCGCCAACTGCTACGGGGGAAGAAGCCACGATCGCCGACACCTTGTCCGCCATCGGTTCGGGCCGCCCGCTCGCCGACGCCGTTCCAGGTGTCGATGAACAGACCCTTTTTCATGTACTGGGACTGTCGCCAAACGCCGCACGCCTGTCCATCCGCTACTGGCACACGGACACGCTCGGGGCCATCGCCCGGCGGATCGTCGAACATTGGCGGGATATGCGCATGGAACCGCTGCCATGGAGAACGCCCCCGGCGGCCTGGCGCGTGCTGATCGAGACCGCACCGCAACGCAAGTCTGACCGTATCCCACCGATATTCGGCGGTGCGTTGATGCGGGCCATCCTTACCGGTGGCGCCTATCCCCGTTCACTCCTTGCCGCTATCGTCATGCGCATGCGCCAGGACCGCGATATCAACGGCCTGCGCGCTGCGATCTGCAAAGCCTGTCTTGCCCGGGATTACCGCCTGGGACTCACTACGGAGGATGTTCCCGTGAGCCTGAACCCCAATGAAACCAACGTCGCCTACCGCCTGGGACGGCTGTTCGCGGTGTACGAGAAAGTGCAATCGGCGGCGCTCGGCAACGTCAACGCGACAATCAAGGATCGCTATTTCGGAGCCGCCTCTGCAACGCCCGCATCGATTTTTCCTCTGCTTGAGCGCACCTCCGGCCATCACTTGGCGACCTTGCGCAAGAACGAGAAAGCAGGTCTGGCGCACTGGTTCGAACGGGAAATCGACGACATTCTCGCGGGCGTGGATACCGCTCTGCCACGCAGCCTGCGTCTTGAGGAACAGGGACGGTTTGCGATTGGTTACCACCATCAACGAGCCAGTTGCCGACGAGGCTCCGCCGATGAAACCACCGATACCCACACCGACAAAGGGGAATGAACCATGACCGCAATCGGCAATCGCTACGATTTTGTTTACCTGTTTGACGTCACTAACGGCAATCCGAACGGCGACCCCGACGCGGGCAACCTGCCCCGGCTCGACCCGGAAACCAACCAGGGCCTCGTCACCGACGTGTGCCTCAAACGCAAGGTGCGAAACTTCGTTGCCCTGACGAAGGGCGACAGTGAGGGGTACGAAATCTTCGTCAAGGAGCGTGGGATTCTGGAGTTGCAGCAGAAGCGGGCTTGGGATGCGGTCCTGCCGGACGCCACCGACAAGGACCGCGAAAAGCTGCCCAAAGATGATCAGAAGGCCCGGGAACTGACCCGCTGGATGTGCGCGAATTTCTTCGACGTTCGGGCGTTCGGCGCCGTGATGTCGACCAAGGGCGCCAACTGCGGACAGGTACGAGGCCCCGTGCAGTTTGCCTTTGGACGATCCGTCGAACCGATATTGCCGCTTGAGGTTTCCATCACCCGCATGGCCGCCACCACCGCCTCCGATGCGGAATCCAAGGGCGACATCCGCACTATGGGGCGCAAGCACATCGTGCCATACGGGCTTTACCGCGCTCACGGCTACATATCCGCCTGCCTTGCCGGCGACGACACCAAGGGAACGGGCTTTTCCGAAGCGGATCTCGATCTGCTCTGGACCGCGCTCGAATCCATGTTCGATCACGACCGCTCGGCGGCGCGCGGCGAGATGAACGCCCGCCGACTGATCGTATTCAAGCACGACAGCCTGCTCGGCAACGCGGCCGCGCATCGGCTGTTTCAGCGAGTAACGGTCAATCGGGTCCACGACGGCGAGGAAATCGACCCTGCCGAACGCCGCGCCCACGAATTGCCGCCCGCTCGCGCCTACAGCGACTACCGGGTTCAACTTGACAGAACGCAAGTACCGAGCGGAATCGAGATCATAGACCGGATCTGATGCCCCGAAATGCCTGGTACCCACCCAATCGCTGAAGAAGACGACCTAATCCCGATCTCCGCACTGCAGCATATGCTGTACTGCCCGCGCCAATGCGCGCTGATCCATCTCGAACGGCATTGGGCCGAGAACCGGTATACAGCCGAAGGGCGCATCCTCCACTCCCGCGTCGATTCGGGCGCGACCGAATCTCGACCGTCGGCAAGAGTCGAGCGCAGCGTCCCCGTTCGGTCTTTGCGGGTTGGGATCGCGGGCGTCGTCGACGTTGTGGAGATTCATACCGACGGCAGCCTCTATCCGATCGAGTACAAGCGCGGGCGCCCGAAGTCCCACCGGGCCGACGAGGTTCAGCTTTGCGCACAGGCGCTTTGCCTGGAGGAGATGCTGGACACCTCGGTTCCCGAGGGCGCCCTGTTCTATGGCCGGAGCCGCCGCCGCAAGCCGGTTGAATTCAATCGGGAACTGCGTCGGATCACCGAGCGCGTGGCCGCAGACACCCGCGAGATGATCGCAGCCGGCCGCACGCCACCGCCGGAATACGAACCGCGAAAGTGCGACAACTGCTCGCTCAACGAATTCTGTCAGCCGCGCGCCGTCCGTGCCCAGGATGCGGTCCGCGACTGGCTGCTCACCGCCATCGAGAGGTGACGCGCATCCCATGCGGCGCCACCTGAATACACTCTACGTGACCACGGAGAACGCCTGGTTGCGCAAAGACGGCGAGAATGCGGTCGTCAGCGTCAATCGCGAGCCGCAGGGGCGGGTGCCGATCCACCTGCTCGGCGGCATCGTCTGTTTCGGCGCCGTTGGAGCAACGCCGCAATTGATCGGCCACTGCGCCCGAAAGGGCGTGAGCCTGTCGTTCTTGAGCCGAAACGGTCGTTTCCTGGCCCGTGTGACCGGTCCGGTTTCCGGCAACGTGCAACTGCGGCGAGCCCAGTATCGAAGCGCGGACGATGACGACATGGGCACAAGTCTTGCGAGAGACTTCGTGCTGGGCAAACTGCTCAATCAGCGCACTGTCGTTCGCCGCGCCCTGCGAGATCATCGAAGCAACATGGACGATGAGGCCCGTGAACGCCTCAACGCCGGTCAGCGCCGCTTGGGCAACGCGGCACGCCGGGCCGCCAACGAGTCGGCCAAGAACGCCCTACGAGGCATCGAGGGAGAATCCGCCCGAATCTACTATTCCGTATTCGACGATTTGATCCGAAGACCCGATCCTGAATTCAGGTTCGAATCCCGGTCGCGCCGCCCGCCGCTCAACCCGGTCAACGCGCTGTTGTCCTTTCTGTACTCGCTGCTCATGCACGATTGTCGATCCGCGCTGGAAACGGTTGGCCTTGACCCTGCGGTCGGCTTTTTGCACGAAGACCGCCCTGGGCGGCCAAGCCTTGCACTCGACCTCATGGAAGAATTGCGCCCGGTCCTCGCCGACCGGGTCTGCCTGACGCTGATCAATCGCCAGCAGGTTTCGCCAGCCGATTTCACGACCGCCATCAGCGGGGCCGTAACGCTGAGCGACGCCGCGCGCAAGACGCTTCTGGTCACCTATCAGGACAGAAAGAGTCGCGAGCTCACCCACGAGTTTCTTGGCGAGAAAACCACGCTCGGGCTCGTGCCGTTCGTGCAGGCCCGGCTGCTCGCAAGGAGGATTCGCGGCGAACTGGACGGCTACCCGCCGTTTATCTGGAGATAGGCCGACATGCTCATGCTCATTACATACGACGTCGCCACGAACGATACAGCAGGCAGGCGGCGCCTGCGGCGCGTAGCGCGCTTGTGCCAAGATCACGGGCAGCGTGTTCAGTACTCTGTATTCGAGTGCCAAATCGACCCGGCTCAGTGGACTGTCTTGCGCACCAGACTGATTGAGGAGATCGACGAAGACGAGGACAGCCTTCGGTTTTACAGGCTGGGGGCAAATTGGCGACCTCGAATCGAGCATGTGGGAACGAAGCCGACCTATGATCCGGATGGTCCGTTGGTGTATTGACGCACGGCGCGAACCCAAAGCGCTCACGTTTCCACTAGGGTGTTCGCGGGCACTTTAAGCTGTTGAATTCCCGACCGTCTAAGCTGGACTCGCTGCTCTTTCCGAGTGAGCCCTGTGTCGTTTTCCGACGGTTCGCGCAAGTCAGCCTATTTCCTGTTCACGAACAATCGGTTATAACCATGGCGTCGCCCCCCGCGCGGGGGGCGCGGATTGAAACGCCTCGGATTGCGCCTACGGTCCGGCCGGCGGATGTCGCCCCCCGCGCGGGGGGCGCGGATTGAAACAGGAACGCCTCGCGCTCCCACTCCATCGTCATGCGTCGCCCCCCGCGCGGGGGGCGCGGATTGAAACCCTTGCGGATCCAGCGCCTCGAACACGCCGATCGGGTCGCCCCCCGCGCGGGGGGCGCGGATTGAAACAGTTGAATCTCAGCCGCCTTGACCTTCAGCTCGGTCGCCCCCCGCGCGGGGGGCGCGGATTGAAACTCAGTCTCCTCCTCCTGGAGAACGTCACATTGAGTCGCCCCCCGCGCGGGGGGCGCGGATTGAAACCCGGTCTATCTGCCGTCCGGGACCGCGCGGACCGTCGCCCCCCGCGCGGGGGGCGCGGATTGAAAC